>JAFQSI010000128.1 GCA_017409645.1 Oscillospiraceae bacterium
AGCCTGGAACAGATTGGTCCGGGCCCGCAGATGGGGAATGGTCCGCAGGAACTCCACGGTGTGGCGCTTGGGCTGCAGGGGGAAGTCGCCGGTGGAGGCGCCCTCCACCTCGATGGTGGCGGCCTGGATCTCGAAGGGCTGCTTGGAGTTGGGGGTCAGCACCAGCTCGCCGGTGACGATCAGGGCGGCGCCGATGTTGATCTTGCTGATCTCCTGGAAATTGGAGATGGTATCATTATAGACGACCTGAACAGGGGTGAAGTAGGTGCCGTCGTTCAGGACGATGAAGCCGAACTGCTTGGAGGGGCGGCGGTTGCGCACCCAGCCGCCGACGGTGACGGTTTTACCGGCATAGGCGTCGGTGTTGCGGAACAGCTCGCGGACGCTGATGAGTTCCATAGTGAATCAACCTTTCTTGTTGTGCAAAGTATAACACAAATTATACGCCAGATTGTGGGAATTTACAAGCCCTTTTCTGAATTTTTCTTTGTTTTCTGAGAGTTCTCTGCGGAAGGGGGAAAAACAGCTGAGATGGGCCTTGACAAAAGGAGGAAAATGGCCTATGATTCCAGTGTTCCCATTAGATAAAAAAGGAGCGATTATTATGAAAAAGATCCTCGCACTGATCCTCGTGCTTTGTCTGTTCGCGGCCCTGGCGGCCTGTACCCAGGTCCACCGCATTTCCATTGAGGATCCCGCCAAGATCATGATCGACAAGCAGGGCGGCGGGATGTCCGTGACCCTGACGGACGCGAAGACCGTGGGCCACATTACTGACGTGATCTGCCAGATCCCCCTGCAGAAGGCGGAATCCAATGGGGACGACTGGAGCTACCGCATCCAGTGGCTCGACGAAAGCGGCAAGACCATCACCACCGTTACCATCTACGGTGCCCAGATCCGCTGGGAGGGCAGGAGCTACAACCTGAGCATCGGCGTGGACCTGAGCGTCCTGACCGACCTGCTGGAGAGCATCCCCGGCCTGAATCAGTGACACGAACCCCGGAGAAGCCGCGCTTTTCCGGGGTTTTTCATTTACTATTTAGCTGCTCAAGCAGAGCATGGAGGTTTTCACTGCGGATTTGTTCCGGAGTCAAATCAGGAATGTAAAGATAGTCAAGAGGGGAGTCGATTCGAAGCTGCAGCTTCAGATCACTGTAGTACGCGCCGCAGGCGGTCAGTCGGCTGTCCACTTCCTTCAGGATGGACTCGGCATACTCAGTCGTAAAGTCCTCCGCAGAAACAGTCACAGTGAGGTCGATGGTACCGTAGGCGGCACCCAGCTCGGAGAGGTCGTAGTCTGCATCCAGGATCAGCGCGCTTTCATCCAGCACCGGCAGACCGTTTCCCATATCTCTGACCCGGAGCCCACAGGTGATCCAGTATTCTTCCGGCAGCGCTTCGAGGACCAGTGCCCTATATTCCTCCTCCAGGCGAGCCCGTGTGTTGTAGCCGCTGAGGACCAAACGATCATATTGATCCTTACAAAGCTCCGGATTTTTGTCGGGGTAGATCAAATAGAAGTGGGTGTCCCGGCTGGAGCGGCTCCGGACATTGACCCGGAAGGAGTTGTCCGTGAAGACATGGTAGGCATTGCCCACCTCAAAATCGTTGCCGGGATATTGCTCCGCCAGATAGGCGGCGGCCTGGGGATCGATGACCTCCCGGGCGGTGCGCCGGTGTTTGGCATCGGTGAGAGCGGCCCAGCAGAAAATTGACCCATAAAAAAGCACGACTGCAAGTGCAACACCAAACAGGACCTTCAAAAGCGGTTTCATATTACCTTTCGGAACCTTCATAACGCTCACCCCTTTGCTCTTATTATATAGAAATATGGGCACTGAGTCAAGATGTGGCACAAAAAACCCGACATTCGTGAGAATGTCGGGTTTTTTGATTAGAATCTTCTGGTGGCAACGCTCTTGCGGATCAGGGCGCGCTTCAGTCTGGCCTCAGCCAGCTGGATCTCGGCGTCGGTGGAGTCCTTCTTCTCCAGCGCCGCCTCGGCCCGGTGCAGGGAGCGGTCAGCCCGGTCTGCATCGATCTCGTCGGACCACTCGAAGGTGGTGGGGACAAGGGTGACTTCGCCGTCCGTGATGCTCAGCAGGCCGCCGATGCAGGCAGCGGTGCGGCGGTTGCCGTCATAGACCACGGCTGCCTCGCCCATGCCCAGAGGGAAGACACCGTCGATGTGCCGGGCCAGGATGGCGCGGTCGCCGGTGGTGGTGCGGACGATGAGCTTTTCGGCCTGACCGTCAAAAATCAGACCGTCGGGGGTCACGATCTTGAGGGGAAAGGTCATGCTCACTTCACCTGATCTTTCTGATATGCCTCGACCACATCGTCGATGCTGCCCTTGAACAGGAAGTAGGACTCGGGGATGGCGTCGTGCTTGCCGGAGATGATCTCCTGGAAGGAGCGGATGGTGTCCTTCAGGGGGACATACTTGCCCTGGTAGCCGGTGAACTGCTCGGCGACCTCGAAGGGCTGGCTGAGGAAACGCTGGACCTTACGGGCTCGGTTGACGGTGACCTTGTCCTCCTCGCTCAGCTCGTCCATACCCATGATGGCGATGATGTCCTGCAGCTCCTTGTAGCGCTGGAGGATGGACTGAACGGCACGGGCCGTCTCGTAATGCTCGCTGCCCAGGACCTCGGGGGAGAGGATCCGGGAGGTGGAGTCCAGGGGATCGACGGCGGGGTAGATGCCCAGGGAGGCGATGCCGCGGTCCAGGACCGTGGTGGCGTCCAGATGGGCGAAGGTGGTGGCAGGGGCGGGGTCGGTCAGGTCGTCGGCGGGGACGTAGACGGCCTGGACGGAGGTGATGGAACCGTTCTTGGTGGAGGTGATGCGCTCCTGCAGAGCGCCCATCTCGGTGGCCAGGGTGGGCTGGTAGCCGACGGCGGAGGGCATACGGCCCAGCAGAGCGGAAACCTCAGAACCGGCCTGGGTGAAACGGAAGATGTTGTCGATGAACAGCAGCACGTCCTGATGCTTCACATCACGGAAATACTCTGCCATGGTCAGGCCGGACAGGCCGACGCGCATACGGGCTCCGGGGGGCTCGTTCATCTGACCGTAGACCATGGCGGTCTTCTTGATGACGCCGGACTCGGTCATTTCGCGGTACAGGTCGTTGCCCTCACGGGTACGCTCGCCGACGCCGGTGAAGACGGAGATGCCGCCGTGCTGCTTGGCGACGTTGTTGATCAGCTCCTGGATCAGAACGGTCTTGCCGACGCCTGCGCCGCCGAACAGACCGATCTTGCCGCCCTTGGCGTAGGGGCAGATCAGGTCGATGACCTTGATGCCCGTCTCGAGGATCTCGGTAGCGGGCTTCTGCTCGTCGTAGGCGGGAGCGGGGCGGTGGATGGGCCAACGCTCACCGGCGGGCACGGCAGCACCGCCGTCGATGGGCTCACCCAGCAGGTTGAACACGCGGCCCAGGCAATCCTCGCCCACGGGGACGGAGATGGCAGCGCCGGTGTCGATGGCTTCGGTGCCGCGCTGCAGGCCGTCAGTGGCGCCCATGGCGACACAGCGGACCACGTTGTCACCGATGTGCTGGGCGACCTCGGCGATGACGGTCTTGTCGCCCACGGGGACTTCGATGGCGTTGAGCAGGGCAGGAAGCTGATTGTCCGGGAAACGGATGTCCAGAACGGGGCCGATGACCTGGGTCACGGTACCGATATTTTTGGCCATTGGGGTCAACTCCTTCAAATAGTAAACTTACGCAGGGATCACACCGGTCATCAGGCTTCGGCGCCTGCGACGATCTCGGTGATCTCCTGGGTGATGGCAGCCTGGCGGGCCCGGTTGTACTTCAGGCTCAGGTCTGCGATCATGTCCTCCGCGTTGGAGGTGGCGGAGTCCATGGCGGTGCGGCGGGCAGCCTGCTCGGCGCAGCGGGACTCGCACAGGGCACCGTAGACGATGCCGCCCAGGTATTCGGGAACGATGGAGGCGAAGACCTCCTCGGGATCGGGCTCGTAAAGGGTGACGCAGCGGCGGCCCTCGGTCTGCTCCCGCTCCTCGGGGATCAGGGGCAGCAGCTGCCGGACGGCAGGGGTCTGGGACAGGACGGAGACGAAGTTGGTGTAGACAACATGGATCTCGTCAAACTGATTGCCAAGATAACTCTTGCTCAGCAGCTTCGCGATGGAGAAGCAGTCGCCGATGTTGACGTCGGCTGCCTCGGCGTAGCTCTCCGCCAGAAGGGGATAGCCCTTGGAGCGGAAGTAGTCCACAGCCTTCTTGCCGATGGGCAGAACGGTGGCGTCCTTGCCCTCCATGTTGGCGACAGCCAGCTTCATCACGTTGCTGTTGTAGCCGCCGGCCAGACCGCGGTCACCGGCGATGACCACGAACAGCACCCGGTTTCCCTCCCGCTTGCGCAGGTAGGGGGAGGTGAAGTCGCGGTTGTTCGCCACGATGTCCGAAATGGTATTGGAGAGGATCTCAAAGTAGGGTCGGGAAGCGGTGATCCGGTTCTGGGCCTGGCGCAGCTTGGAGGCAGCGACCATTTCCATTGCCTTGGTGATCTGCTTGGTGGACTCCATGCTTC
>JAFQSI010000129.1 GCA_017409645.1 Oscillospiraceae bacterium
GCCAGACGGCCGATGTTGATGGAGTTGGCGGAGGACAGCTCGATGCCCTTGCCCTCGAGGAGCTTGCCGTCTGCGCAGGCGGCGAAGATGTTCTTCACGCCGGTCTGGGCGTCGTCGAAGTTGCCCTCCACGGCGCAGACCCGGACATTGCTGCCCTTCTGGGTGACCATCTGGGCCCGCTGGACAGCGGACACGCCGCCGTGGGGATAGAACACGCAGATGCCCACGCCGGGAACATCCGCAAAGCCCGCCAGGGCGGCCTTGCCGGTGTCGCCGGAGGTGGCGGTGAGGATCAGGATCTCCTTGTCCATGCCCTCGGACCTGATGGCGGCGGTCAGCAGCTGGGGCAGCATGCAAAGTGCCACATCCTTAAACGCGCTGGTGGGGCCCCGGAACAGCTCCAGGACGGTAAAATCGCCCACCTTGACGGTGGGGGTCAGCTCCTCGGACTCGAATTTGCCGGTGTAAGCTTTCTCGACCAGCTCGTCCATGGGCTGAATCTCGGGCAGCAGGGCGCCGAGGATCTGCTTGGCCATGCCCTTGGTATCCTTGCTCAGGCAGGTCTGCCAGTCGAACGCGGGCATCTCGTTCATCATATACAGGCCGCCGTCATCGGCAAGGCCCTTCAGGACCGCCTGGGCGGAATTGACGGGGGCAGCTGCGCCCCGGGTGGACTGATAATACATGGTGATTTCCTCCGTTCGTGGATTATTAACAAAAATCCCATTGGTCAACTGTTAAATTTCGGCAATAACCTGAGTATACAAGTATACTCTGGAACTCTTGCAATTTGAATGGCTATATGATATACTGTTCCCGTCAAAAAAGCAAGTGTTTTTCTCAGAAATACAAACGAACACAGATATGGAGGAATCCGCATGAATGTTGCCCTTTTGGGTTTCGGCGTGGTGGGCCGCGGTGTGTACGACCTGACGCTGGACCGTTCTGATATCAATATTAAATACGTTGTGTGTCTGGAGGATGTGACCCTTCCGGGCGTGACCGTCACCCGGGATTATCAGCAGATCCTGAACGATGAGACTGTCGACACGGTGGTGGAGGCCATGGGCGGCCTGCACCCGGCCTGGGATTTCGTCAAGGCCGCCATCGAAGCCGGCAAGAACGTCGTCACCTCCAACAAGGCCATGGCCGCCACCTTCTACGATGAGCTGCTGCCCCTGGTCCAGGGGAAAAAGGTCCTCTTCCGCTGCACCGCTGCCGTGGGCGGCGGCATCGGCTGGCTCAGTGAGCTGGGCCGGGTGCGCCGGTGTGAGACGGTCCTGTCTGTGGGTGGCATCATGAACGGCACCTGCAACTACATCCTCGACAATATGACCCGCCAGGGCCTGGACTACGATGTGGCATTGAAGCAGGCCCAGAGCCTTGGCTACGCCGAGGCCAATCCCTCCACCGACGTGGACGGCATCGACACCTGGCACAAGATCATCCTCTCCTCCAACGTGGCCTTCGGCGTGTCCCTGGACAAGCAGAGCGTCCCCGTCTGCGGCATCCGGAACATCCAGGCCGCGGATGTGGCGGAGTTTACCAAGCGGGGCTACACCTGCAAGCTGATCTCCACCGGCAAGCGGACGGAAAACGGCTTCAGCGCCTATGTCCAGCCCACCCTGTGCAAGGCCGAGGAGCTGGAGGCCCACATCCCCATGAATTTCAATCTGATCACCTTCGAGGGCGCTTCCGCCGGCCGTCAGAGTCTCTACGGTCAGGGCGCGGGCCGCTATCCCACCGCATATAATGTGGTGCAGGATCTGTGTGACCTGCTGGCCGGAAACGGCTTCTATGCCCCCTGCACCGGCACCGTGGCCGCGAAGAACGACGGCCTGCTCCGCTTCTATGTCCGGGGCGCAAGCGACGCCTGGCTTCAGAGTGTCACCGCCGAAAGCTGGGGCTCCGGCGTCGTCACCGGGCCCGTAGCCGTGGACGAGATCCACGCCTGGCTGAAAAATCACCCCGATTGCTTTATGGCAGCCATTCGTTAATCCCAGAAAGGAAGTTTTTCCATGCTCAAAGTAACCAAATTCGGCGGCTCCTCCATGGCAGACGCCGGTCAGTACCGCAAGGTCCGCGATATCATCATGGCGGACCCCAGCCGGAAGGTCGTGGTCGTCTCCGCCGCAGGCAAGCGGTTCAAGGAGGATCACAAGCTGACGGACCTTCTGTACCTGTGCCACGCCCATACCCAGTACGGTGTGGACTGCACCCCCTTTTTTGAAATGATCACCTCCCGCTATCTCGAGATCCGGGATGAGCTTCAGCTGAACCTGGACCTGGAGAGCGAGTTCGAGTCCCTCAAAAAGCGGCTGGACAAGAAGCGCGTGACCCAGGATGAGCTGGTCAGCCGGGGCGAATACTTCTCCGCCAAGCTGATGGCCGCCTACCTGGGCTACAACTTTGTCGACGCCGCCGACTGGGTCAAGTTCAATATGGACGGCACCGTCAACCAGCGCGACAGCTACGAGGCCTTCCGGGACGCCGCAGCCGGTCAGGGTGTCGTCACCCCCGGCTTCTACGGCTCCATGCCCGGCGGCCACATCAAGACCTTCTCCCGTGGCGGCTCCGACATCACCGGTGCCTACGCCGCCGCGGCCCTGGACGCCGACGTCTACGAGAACTGGACCGACGTCTCCGGCATCCTGATGGCCGACCCCCGGATCGTGGACGATCCCATGACCATCCCCCAGGTCACCTATGACGAGCTGCGGGAGCTGAGCTACTCCGGCGCCCAGGTCCTCCACGAGGGTACCATTTTCCCCGTCCGGGAAAAGGGCATCCCCGTCAACATCCGCAACACCAACTGCCCCGACCACCCCGGCACCCTGATCCAGGAGGAGTTCGAGAAGGGCGATGTCCAGGACCGGTTCATCACCGGCATCTCCGGCAAGAAGGATTTCTCCATCGTCCATCTGAGCAAGCGGGGTTTGTCGAATGAGGTCGGCCTGCTGCGCCGGATCCTCAGCATCTATGAGCGGCACAATGTCTCCGTCGTCTATGTCCCCAACGGCATCGACAGCGTCTCCGTGGTGGTGGAGACGGAGGATGTGGAGTCGGTGCTGTACACCATCCTGGCCGAGGTCCAGCAGGAGATCCAGCCCGACACCCTGACCGTCATCGACGAGCTGGCGGTCGTCACCGCCGTCGGCCGCCACATGGAGGGCACCCCCGGCATCTCCGGCAAGCTCTTCGGCGCTCTGGGC
>JAFQSI010000130.1 GCA_017409645.1 Oscillospiraceae bacterium
AAAAAGACAAGGAGGCCCACCATGATCAAAGCCGTATTTTTCGACATTGACGGCACCCTGCTGGACCACAGCGCCCATGCCGTCCCCGAATCCACCATCCGGGCTGTGGAAGCCCTTCGGGAAAAGGGGATCCTGACCTTCACCGCCACCGGGCGGCACGTCACCCAGATGGATACCCTCCCCCTGGGCGGCATGACCTTCGACGGTGCCGTTGCCCTGAACGGACAGTACTGCACCAACACCGAGGGTGTCATCTACCGCTGCCCCATCCCCAGGCAGGACATCGCAGCCCTGCTGGACTATCTGAAGCAGGACCCCCACCCCTGCATCCTCATCGAGGAGGATGGGATGTTCATCAATTTCCACAACGCCTATGTGGAGCGGGTGCAGGCTGCCATCCGGTCCCCCATGCCGCCCCTGGGCGATATGGAGCGGGGGTATACCGAGCCTGTCTACCAGGCCCTGCTGTATATCTCCGACGAGGACAAGGCCAGGCTCCCGCCCCTGCCCGGGATCCGGTTCTCCAGCTGGCGGCTGGGCGGCCCGGAGCTGAGCGGCGCAGATCTGTACCCTGTCAGCGGCGGCAAGGCCGTGGGCATCGAAAAGGTCCTGGCCCACTACGGCATCGACAGATCCGAGACGATGGCCTTCGGCGACGGCGAGAATGATGTGGATATGTTCGGCGTCGTGGGCACCGCCGTGTGCATGGGCAACGGCTGCCAGGAGGCAAAGGACGCCGCCGACTACGTCACCGATGATATCGACAACGACGGCATCTGGAAAGCCCTGGTGCATTTCGGCGTCATCTGAACAAAAAACCGGGATACCTGTCGGTATCCCGGTCATTTTTTATGGAGCGATCACCAAGTCTCGCACATCCGCTGGAAGGCGCTCATCATCTCTTCCTCGGTGTCGTAGTTGGCGACGTACATCTGGTTGGCCATGGCGCCGGAGAGAGCGTCAGGGGTGCGGCCGGCCAGCTTCATCTTGTGGCCGTACTCACGCATGATGTCGTCGTGGCTCATCTTGTAGTTCTTGCCGTCGCGGCGGCCGCAGAAGCCGCAGAAGTAGTGGGGGCCGTTCATGGGCACCAGGGTGGAGTCGTAGGCGATCATGTCAGCCCAGATCTTGTAGACGTCCACGGAGTTGGCGAAGTTGGCCAGCTCGGGGGCGTAGCCTCCGGGGGGACGCATGTTGACCTCCAGGCCGAAGATGTCGCCCTTCTTGCCCAGACCCTCCTGGTCGGCCTTCAGCACGAAGTACTCGAAGTGGACGAAGCGGGACTTGACGCCGAAGGCCTTGACGGTCCGGCGGCCCAGCTGCTTCATGACCTCGGGCAGCTCCTTGACGATGTAGAAGATGGAATCCTTGGCCTCGTTGACCACGTCCATCAGGGAGTCGCAGGTGACGTTGCCGCTCTCGAAGACGGGCTCGCCCTTGGAGTCGATGATGGCATCGTAGGTCCGGACCTCACCGTTGACGAACTCCTCCATGATGTACTGGACGGAATTGTCCTTGGTGTGGAAGAAGTAGTCCAGATCGCTGTCGGACTGCAGCTTGTAGGTGGCGTTGGCGCCGACGCCGTTGTCGGGCTTGACGACCACAGGGTAGCCCACCTTGTTGGCGAACTCCTTGGCGGGAGCGTAGTCCTTGACCAGGTGGTATCGGGCGGTGGGGATGCCGGCCTTGGCATAGAAGGCCTTCATGCCGGACTTGTAGCGGGTGCGGACCATGTCCTCCTCCTGGAAACCGGAGGTGATGTGGAACTCGGTCCGGAGCTTGGCGTCACGCTCCAGCCAGTACTCGTTGTTGGACTCCAGCCAGTCGATCTTGCCGTACTTGAAGGTGAAGAAGGCCACAGCCCGGAACACCTCGTCGTAGTTCTCCAGGCTGGATACCTTGTAGTATTCATGCATGGAGTTGCGCTGC
>JAFQSI010000131.1 GCA_017409645.1 Oscillospiraceae bacterium
CCCTGCTGCGGCTACGGCGGCCTGACCCAGTACACCAACCGGGAAGTGGCGAAGAAGATGACGGACAAGTGTCTGGAGCGTTCGGACTTGCCCTACTTAAGCTACTGCATGGCCTGCCGGGACCGGTTCGCCCGGGAGGGCCGGGAGTCCATGCACCTGCTGGAGCTGGTCTACGGCACCAATGCCGACCATTGCCCGGACATCAGCGCCAAGCGGTACAACCGCCTGGGCCTGAAACAGGAGCTGCTGAAAGAAGTATGGAATGAGGAGGTGGAAGCCATGGAGCTTGGCTTCACCATTGCATATACGCCGGAAGCCGAGGAGATGATGGACGACCGGATGATCCTGAAGACCGATGTGATCCGGGTCCTGCAGTCCCTGCGGGAGACTGGGGAGGCCATCCTGGACGAGGAGACGGGCCTGACCGTCACCCGGGCAAGGCTTGGAAACGTGACCTTCTGGGTCAAATTCACGGAGACGGACACCGGATATCTCATCCACCGGGCCTACAGCCACCGGATGACCATTCAGCCGAGATAAGGAGCGCAACATGGCAACCGAAAAAAATTACTATACCATCGACCCGGAGGGGAAGCTGACCTGCATGAAATGCAGAGTCAAGCTCGCCAAGGGCAAGGCGAAATTCATGTATCTCGACAACGGCTTTCCGGTGGAGCTGCCCGTATGCCCCAAATGCGGCTTCGTCTACGTCCCCGAGGAGCTGGCTCTGGGCAAGGTGCTTTCTGTGGAGAAGGCCCTGGAGGATAAGTGATGCTCCGGCATCCCGGCGGCGAACAGCACAGCCGCTATCTGATCGAGCTTAGCTTTCTGGAAACTCCGGCCAAATGGCTGGACATGGGTGCCGGAGACGGCTCTGCCGTGGCGATTTTGCGCAGCCTGGGCTTCGAGGCCCGGGGCATCGACCTGGCACCCCGGTCGGAGATCGTGGAGCAGGGGGACTATCTCCATGGGCCCTATGAGGACGGGTCCTTCGACGGCATCCTCTCCGAGTGCAGCTTTTATGTGAGCGGGGATGTTCCCGGCGCGCTGCGGGAAGCCGCCCGGCTCCTGCGCAGGGGGGGAAAGCTGGTGTTCTCCGATGTGACGGAGAACGTGGTGCAGCTGCTGAACCAGTGCCGTCAGGCGGGCTTTGCCGTGCGGCATCTGGAGGACCTGACGGAAAAGTGGCGGGAATATTACCTGGAAGCCCTCTGGACCCAGGAGGATGTCTGCATCCCCCGGGGGAAGAAATTCAGCTATGTCCTCTTCATTTGCGAAAGGATGTGACCATATGGATCTGGAAGAGCGGATCATGGAACTGAGCCGGTATGGCTACGCCTGCGGGCAGATTTTGGCAATTTTGCTTCTGGACACCATTGGGGAGGAAAATCCGGCCCTGGTGCGGTGTATGCAGGGGCTCAACGGCGGCATCGGCTCCAGCGGCGATGTCTGCGGCTGCATGGCGGCGGGCTGCTGCCTGATCTCGTATTTCACCGGCAAGCCCGGCGACACCGAATTCGACAGCCCCCATCACCGTGGGGCCATGGGCGAGTTCACCGGCTGGTTCGAATCTGAAATGGAGGCGGAGTACGGCGGCATCGACTGCCGGGACATCGTGGGCACCAATCCCGCGAAAAAGGTCCAGTACTGTCCCCAGATCATCGCCGCCACCTATGAAAAATGTATGGAGATCCTGGAAGGGAGAGATCTGCTGTGAAGCCATTCGCCTCGACCCATTCCGTCTGCCCCGTGTGCCTGGCGAAGATCCCGGCGCAGCTGGTGGCGGAGGAAGACGGGATCTATATGCACAAAACCTGCTGGGAACACGGCAGCTTCCGGACCCTGGTCTGGGAGGGGGATCAGGCTGAGTACATGGCCTGGGGCGCAGGGGACTGCGACACCCCCGTGACCCCTGTCCGGGCCAACGAGGTGGAAAGGGGCTGTCCCTACGACTGCGGCCTGTGCCAGAGCCATGAGCGGGACGGCTGCTGCGTGCTGCTGGAGCTGACCAACCGCTGTAATTTGAAGTGTCCCGTCTGCTTCGCCAGCGCGGGCGAAAAAACGCCCAAGGACCTCTCCCTGAAGGAGATCGGGAAGCAGTATGACTACCTGATGGACCACGGCGGCCCCTTCAACATCCAGCTCTCCGGCGGCGAGCCCACCATGCGGGACGATCTGGACGAGATCATCACCCTGGGAAGGGAGAAGGGCTTCTCCTTCTTCCAGTTGAACACCAACGGCCTGCGCATCGCCCGGGAGCCGGGCTACGCGGAATTCCTGGCAAAGGCGGGGGTCAGCGTGGTGTTTTTGCAGTTTGACGGTCTGGACGATGAAATTTACCGGACCCTCCGGGGCGCGCCCCTGACAGAGGTAAAGATCAAGGCCATTGACCGATGCAAGGATGCCGGACTGCCGGTGGTGCTGGTGCCCACGGTGGCACCGGGGGTCAATGACCATGCTTTGGGCGACATCCTGAGCTTCGCCCTGGGCCGGGCGCCCCATGTCCGGGGCGTACATATCCAGCCCATCTCCTACTTCGGCCGCTGCGGTCTGGAGGCACCGGAGGTCCGTTTGACGATCCCTGCGGTCCTGCGCCGGATCGAAAAGCAGACCGAGGGCCTGATGAAGGTCACGGACTTCGGCGGCGGCGGTGCAGAGAGCCCCTACTGCTCCTTCCACGCCAGCTACATGCGAAAAGCGGACGGGACCATCAAGGCCCTGCCCCGGCGGCGGAGCCAGTGCTGCTGCGTCCGCTCCAGCGAAGCGAGAGATTTCGTCTCCCAGCAGTGGAGCGGCAGGGCCGCGGGAGTGGACGGCGACGAAGCCACCTCCTCCCTGGACGAATTCCTGCAGAAAACGGTGGAGAACACCTTCACCGTCTCCGGCATGGTGTTCCAGGATGCCTACAACTTAGATTTGGACCGGCTGCGCCGGTGCTACATCTGCGAATCGGACAGCCATTACGGCATGGTCCCCTTCTGCGCCTACAATCTGACCGACGTCAACGGACGCTCCCTGTATCGAAAATGAGACGAACGAAGCTGGACAACTGGATCGAAACCATCGAGGCCCTCCCGGAGCTGACCCGGGAGGGCCTGGAGGCGCTGCAGCTGAAGCGGCTCAATGAGACACTGGCCAGGGTGCGGGCCAGGGGAGGCTTTTACAAGGATTATCCCGAAAAATTGGAGGATCTGGAACAATTGCAGACCCTTCCGTTCACCACTGCCGCCGATCTGGCGGCCTTTCCCAACAAATTTCTGCTGACGAGCCAGTCGGAGGTCAGCCGGGTCATTTCTGGGGCCACCTCGGGGACCACGGGTCCGGCCAAGCGGGTCTTCTACACGGAACGGGACACGGAGCATACCGTGGGCTTCTTTGCTGCGGGCATTTCAGAAATGCTGTCGGCGGGGGAGAAGTGCCTGATCGCCTTTCCCTTCACGGGCCCCTTCGGCCTGGGGGACCTGATCGCCCGGGCGGTGGAGCGGCTGGGGGCGGTGCCCGTCAGGGCCGGCTTCGGCGGAAGTTGGGGAGAATTATGTCAACAGGTTCGGGAGACGGGGCCTGAAACTTATATCGGCTTCCCGGTGACGCTGCTGGGCCTTGCCCGGATGTACGGGGCGGAGCTGCCCATCCAAAGAGCGCTGGTATCCGGTGATGCCTGCCCAAAGGGGGTCATGGAGACATTGGAACAGGTATTGGGCAGCAAGCTCTATCCCCATTACGGCAGCCGGGAGTGCGGTCTGGGCGGGGCGGTGACCTGTCCGGCCTTCGAGGGGATGCACCTTCGGGAAAACCATATCATCCCCGAGATCATGGATGAACAGGGAAATGTGCTTCCCGATGGGGAATATGGGGAATTGGTCATCACCACCATCGGCGCCGAGGCCATGCCCCTGATCCGGTACCGAACGGGAGATTTCACCCGGATCCTGCCCCCGTGTCCCTGCGGCGGCGTCACCAGACGGCTCGATGCCGTTTCCCGGCGGGAGGGGGGCATTTCCATGGAGGAGCTGGACAGTGCGCTGTTCCGGCTCCCGGAGCTTGTGGACCATCGGGCAGCCTTCGACGGGCAGCTGACCATCGAGGCCCGGGTGCTGGACCCGGGCGCGGAAGCACA
>JAFQSI010000132.1 GCA_017409645.1 Oscillospiraceae bacterium
CGCATGGATCTGATCCGCAAAAAGGGCAACACCGCCGCCCACGACGACCGGAAGATCTCCGAAGCCGCCGCAATGGTGTGCCTGGAAAATCTGCACATCTTCCTGGATTTCGTCGCCTACTGCTACGCCGACAGCTACACCGAGACGAAGTTTGATGCGGCGAAGGTACCAACAGGGGAACGGATTGCCGCGTCGCCTGCGGCTCCTCGCAATGACGAGGTGGAGCTTGCGGCACTGCTGGAGGAGAACAAAAAGCTCCGGGAGCAGCTCACCGCCCGCCGGGCCGAGCAGCAGCAGACCTATGTGCCCAAGCCTCTGGAGATCAGCGAATACGAAACCAGAAAATTCTACATCGACGCCATGCTCGAGGACGCAGGCTGGACCGAGGGCCAGGACTGGCTCAACGAGGTGGAGCTGCCCGGGATGCCCAACCGCTCCGGCGTGGGCTACGCCGACTACGTCCTCTACGACGATGCCCACCGGCCCCTGGCCGTCATCGAGGCCAAGCGCACCTGCGTGGATGTCTCCACCGGCCGCCATCAGGCGGAGCTTTACGCCGACCTGCTGGAAAAGAAGCACGGCCGCCGCCCCGTCATCTTCCTGACCAACGGCTTCGACACCCGCATCCTCGACGGCCAGTACCCCGAACGCAAATGCGCCGCCATCTACTCCAAGCGGGATTTGAGCAAGCTCTTCAACCTGCGCTCCATGCGCACTTCCTTAAAAAATGTTCTGGTCAAAAAGGACATCGCCGGACGATACTATCAGGAAAACGCCGTCAAGGCCGTCTGCGATGCCTTCCAGCGCAACCGCCGCAAGGCCCTGCTGGTCATGGCCACCGGCTCCGGCAAGACCCGCACCGTCATCGCACTGTGCGATGTGCTTCTGAGCCGGGGGTGGGTCAAGAACATCCTGTTCCTCGCTGACCGAAACTCCCTCGTCACCCAGGCCAAGCGGAGCTTCAAGAACCTCCTGCCGGACCTCTCCGTCACGAACCTCTGCGAGGATAAGGACAACTACACCGCCCACTGCGTCTTTTCGACTTATCAGACCATGATGCACTGCATCGATTCCGTCCACGACGAGCAGGGCAAGCTCTTCACCTGCGGACATTTCGATCTGGTCATCTGCGACGAGGCGCACCGCTCCATCTACAACAAGTACCGGGACATCTTCACCTACTTCGATGCCCCGCTGGTGGGTCTGACCGCCACCCCCAAGGACGAGATCGACCGCAACACCTACGAGGTCTTCGAGCTGGAAAACGGCGTCCCAACCTACGGCTACGAGCTGGCCCAGGCGGTCCGGGACGGCTTCCTGGTGGACTTTATGAGCATCGAAACCAAGCTCAAATTCCTGGAGGAGGGCATCACCTACGATGACCTCACCGACGCCGAAAAAGAGGAATACGAGAGCAAATTCGCCGACGAAAACGGCGAGGTGCCCGAAAAGATCATGTCCTCGGCCCTGAATGAGTGGGTCTTCAACACCGACACCATCCGGCAGGTGCTGCACATCCTCATGTCCGAGGGACTGAAGATCGACTACGGCGCAAAGCTCGGCAAGACCATCATCTTCGCAAAGAACCACAACCACGCCGAGAAGATCCTGGAAGTCTTCAACCGGGAGTATCCCCATCTGCCCGGATTTGCAAAGGTCATCGACAACAAGATCAACTACGCCCAGGATCTCATCGACCAGTTCTCCGACCCGAACAAGCTGCCCCAGATTGCCATTTCCGTGGATATGCTGGACACCGGCATCGATGTGCCGGAATGCCTGAATCTGGTCTTCTTCAAGAAGGTCATGAGCAAGGCGAAATTCTGGCAGATGATCGGCAGAGGCACCCGGCTGTGTCCGGGCCTGAAAGACGGCGAGGACAAGGATAAATTCTATATCTTCGATTTCTGCGGCAATTTTGAGTTTTTCCGCATGGGCGGCAAGCATGAGGGAAAGACACAGCTTGCGCTTCAGGGTGCCATCTTCCATCTGAAGGCTCAGATCGTCTACAAGCTCCAGGATCTTCAGTACCAGACCCCGGAGCTGATGGCCTTCCGGGAGTCCCTGGTGGAGGACATGGTCCGCAAGGTCCGGGAGCTGAACCGGGAGAACTTCGCCGTGCGGCAGCACCTGAAATTCGTGGAGCTGTTCTCTGATCCTGCCAATTTTGCCGCACTGACCTATGAAAATACCATGCAGCTCCACGAGGAGCTGGCACCGCTGATCACCCCGGATGCCGATGACGCCAAGGCCGTCCGCTTCGATGCGCTGATGTACGGCATCGAGCTGGCATACCTGCTGGGGGAGAAGTACCCCAGAGCCCGGAAGGATCTGATGAAAAAGGTTCAGGGGATCGCATCCGTGGCGAATATCCCGGAGATCCAGGCCCAGAAGCCCCTGCTGGACAAGCTCCTGCACACCAGCTATCTGGAGGATGCGGGCATCAACGAGTTTGAGCATATCCGCCAGAAGCTCCGTGATCTGATCAAGTACATTCCGCGGGACGGAGAAAAGTATTCCACCAACTTCACTGACGAGCTGCTGACCATCGACTGGAAGAAAGCGGAGCTGGAAAACGATGATTTGAAGAACTACAAGCTCCGGGCAGAATTCTATGTCCGCAAAAATCAGGACAACGCCGTCATCGCAAAGCTGAGGGGCAACGAGCCCCTGACCGGTGACGATCTCAAAGTGCTGGAGCGGATCCTCTGGAGCGAGGCTGGCACGAAGCAGGACTACGAAACGGAGTTCGGCGCCAAGCCCCTGGGCGAATTCGTCCGGGAGATCGTGGGACTGGATATGCACGCCGCCAAGGAGGCTTTTTCCGAATACCTCAGTGACACGTCGCTGGATGCAGACCAGATCTACTTTGTCAACCAGATCATCGAGTACATCGTGCACAACGGCCTGATGAAGGACTTGTCCGTCCTTCAGGAGTCGCCGTTTACAGACCACGGCAGCATCGTGGAGGTCTTCACCGATCTGACGCTGTGGGTGGGGATCAAGCGCATCATTGACCGCATCAACGCCAATGCGCTGGCTGTATAAATTCGAGGAGCATCCCGGGTTTGGGATGCTCCTTTTTGATGTACGGTGGTTCTGTGAATCAATGATTGAAATGGAGATTTGGAAGGATCAATCATTTGGCTTGTGCTTCGCAAGCTTTGACGGCAATGCCGGGGGCTCTCGCCCTGTTTATGCAGTAGAGATGCGGATGTGGAATTTGTCCAGGATGGGACCCGGAATGAAGAGAGCCATGCGAACCGCAGTCTGTACCGCCGGCAAATCAAGGAGCTGCTGACCCGGCAGGGCATCGATTTTGTGGAGATCAACGGAGATCATCTGCAGCGCTTTGAAAAAGCAAAGCAGCACATCACCCGGAAGCTTGGGATCACGACGCGCTTCTGACGGGCAGAATGTCCCCTGGCGGTTGACCAAATGGGAGATGAAAGCCTCTATAATGTGACCATAAACCAAATGACACATTACGGAGGGTTTTATGATGAAGAAGAATTACGGAAAAGAGACGGATATCCTGTACGGAGCCATTCTGGGTGACATCATTGGAAGTCCCTATGAATTCGACAGGGGAGACAAGACCAAGGATTTCCCCCTCTTCAGCAGCCGCTCTGAATTTACGGATGACACGGTCATGACCATCGCTGTGGCGGAGGCCCTGGTGGACAGCAGAGCTGAGGAGGCGGATGCCGTCATCCGCCGCAGAGTCATCGAGCGGATGCAGCACTGGGGCAGACGCTACCCTGGTGCAGGCTATGGCGTTCGGTTTGGCTGGTGGCTGCGGGAAGCGGATCCCCGGCCCTACAACAGCTGGGGCAACGGTTCTGCCATGCGGGTCAGCGCAGCCGGCTGGCTCTATGACGATCTTCCCGCCGTTCTGCGGATGGCGAAGCTCTCGGCGGAGGTCACACACGACCACCCCGAGGGGATCAAGGGGGCGCAGGCCACGGCGGCGGCCATCTATCTGGCCCGCACGGGCAGCACCAAGGAAGAGATCAGAGCCTGCATCATGGAGCTGTTCGGCTACGATCTCAGCCGCACCTGCGACCAGATCCGCCCCGGCTACCGTCACGTGGAAAGCTGTCAGGAAACGGTCCCGGAGGCCGTTACGGCCTTCCTGGAGGGGGTGAGCTTCGAGGATGTGATCCGTACGGCTGTCTCCCTCGGCGGTGACTGCGATACCCTGACCGCCATCGCAGGGTCCATCGCGGGGGCATACTATGGAGTCCCGGGGGAGCTGAAGCAGGAATGTCGCAGACGCCTGGACCGGGATCTGCGTTCGGCCCTGGACCGCGTTTGCAATGGACGCGCCGCTGTGCTATAATGAAACACACATATCGGCCGGAAGCACCGGACCGCGTAAAAAAGAGCATTTGGGATCAAGGAGGCGATGGCTGTGAAAGACGTTTTGGCGGAGGTCAACTCCCCGCTGTTCGACGGCGTGGCTCCCGAGGACCGCAAAGCCATGCTTGGCTGCATCGGGTATCACATCGGCACCTTCCGCAGGGGTGACGTTGTCGCCTTCGAGGAGGAGAACATCAGGCACATCGGTATCATCCTGAAGGGCAGCGTGGACATGGTCAAGGAGGACCTGTGGGGCAATAAGACCATGCTGGTGCGGATGCGCAGGGACGAGCTGTTCGGCGAGACGTTCGCCTGCGGCAGCGACAATCTGTCCGTGGTGACCTTTCTGGTTTCCGAGGA
>JAFQSI010000133.1 GCA_017409645.1 Oscillospiraceae bacterium
TCCAGGCCGTTCTTCTTGGCGCAGACGGCCAGGTCGAACTTGCCCTGGGTGGCGCCGAACTCGCAGTCGACTCTCCAGCGCAGGTTGTCCTTGGTGGTGGCCTTCATGTTGGGCTCCAGATCCTCGCCCAGCAGCTCGGCGAACTTGGCGGCGTGCTCGGCCTCCTCGTAGGCGGCCTTCTCCCAGTACAGGCCGATCTCGGGATAGCCCTCGCGATGGGCGATGCGGGCCATGCACAGGTACATGCCGACCTCGGCGCACTCGCCGTTGAAGTTGGCCATCAGCTGCTCGAAGATGTACTTCTTGTCCTCCTCGGAGATGTCGGGGTTGTTCTTGACGGTCTTGGCGTAGACACCGTACTCATGGACGGCGGCCAGCTTGCCCTCCTCCATCACCTTGAACTTGGAGCCGGGGACGCGGCACAGGGGGCAGCGGAAATCAGCGGCCATCTCCTCGGCCTCATGAACGTAACCACAAACGGGGCAGACAAACTTCTTCATAATGTTTTCCTCCTAAATATGTTTCAGTCTTAAAGATTTTTTGATACTTGCCTCCCCCACAGGGGGAGGGGAACCGCGTAAGCGGTGGTGGGGGTGTACCTCTATTGATAGGACACTCCCCCAGTCAGCTTTCGCTGACAGCCCCCTCTCAGAGGGGGCCAAGAGTGCTTCAGCAGCACTCGCGGCACCTGCCGTGGAAGGTCAGGTGGCAGTGATCCACCATGGCGTCCGCTTCCCGGGAGGCCGCGGCGTTCAGCTCCTCCGGGACATGCATCCCATGCAGGTCGCTGATGGTCCCGCAGCCGGTGCAGACGAAGTGGACATGGGGATCGATGTTGCCGTCATAGCGCTCGACACCGTTGACGGAGCCCAGGCTGACGATCAGCCCCTGCTGCTTGAACAGGGAGATGTTGCGGTAGACCGTCCCAAGGGACAGGTCCGGGATCTGCGGCTTCAGGCTCGCGTACACCGTTTCAGCAGACGGATGCTGGTCGGTGGTCCGCAGGTAGGCTAAGATCGCGTCCCGCTTGCGGAAATGCTTCGATCCTGGCTCCATAGGCACCATCCTTTCCCGGATCGGCTCGTAAACGTGAATGATTCTTATTTACGACATCATAGTAACACGCGCATCCCTGTTTGTCAACCATTATTTTGTCCCGGGACTGAATTTTTTCGGATTTGGATATCCTTCCAAAAACGGGTGATGTTTTTGTGCGATATCTCCAGGGGAGGAGGATCGATCCGGTAAACCGGAAGGAGCGGCGCAAAATCACCATGTCATTGCGAGGAGGCCAAAGGCCGACGCACCCCAGGGTGGCTTCTCTTGCCCTTCGGGCAATTCACCTTCTGGCAATCCGTTCTCCTTCCGCTCCCTCCGGGACCGGGCGATGCTGCGCATCCCAGGGGTTGCGGATTGCCACGGCCTGCGGCCTCGCAATGACAGAGGAAGCATTGGGCCGGTCCCTCTGTTTCAGCCGCACGGTTATCCGGCGTGGTCGGTGCTTTTTGAACCCACCCTACAGGAGGGTCTTTCCTTTTTGGTCAATTTGATGAATTTCGTGAGTATAAATTGAGAATACATCTTGCTTTTTGTGCGATATGGCTTTATAATGATATGGAGACTGAAAATAGGAGGGGTATACCTTGGGAGAATTGATCGCCGTTCTGTCCGGTAAGGGCGGCACGGGCAAGACCTCGGTCTGTGCGGCATTATCCACCGCCCTGGCACGGATGGGACATAAGGTCCTGGCCATCGACTGTGACATGGGCCTGCAGAACCTGGATATCTCTCTCGGTCTGAGCGACTCGGGAGCCATCTCCTTTCTGGACGTCTGCGAGGGGCGCTACAGCCTCAGCCAGGCCGCCAGGCACGACCGGTTCCAGAGTCTGGCCTTTCTGACCGCGCCATTGAACCGGACCCCCGAGAGCGTCGACGCCGACGCCTTCCGGGATATGGTACGCACCGCCAAGCGGGAATTTGACTACATTTTTCTGGACGCCCCCGCGGGCATCGACGCCGGCTTTGAGCTGGCCGCCCGCTTTGCCGACCGCTGTCTGATCGTCACCGGCGCGGACCCCGCCGCCATGCGGGACGCATCCCGGGCCGCCCAGCGGCTGGAGCTGATGGGCAAGACCGACGTGAAGCTCATCGTCAACCGGGTGTCGCGAAAGCTCTTTTCCACCATGTCCGTCACCGTGGACGATGTGATGGACACCGCAGGGCTCCCCCTCATCGGCGTGGTGCCCGAGGATCAGAATGTGACATTGGCGGCGGCCTTCGGCGCTCCGCTGATCACCCATACCAACCGGGGAGCCGCCAAAGCCTGCGAGGCCATCGCCAAGCGGCTGGAGGGACGGCGGGTGCCCCTGTCCATATTCGACATTTTTTGAACAATTTAGATAAGGAGTGACTTCTAGTGAATATCGCGTTTCTGGCACATGACAAGAAGAAGGAACTGATGGTCCAGTTCTGCACCGCCTACAAGAGCATTCTCTCCAAGCACACCCTGTTTGCAACCGCTACCACCGGTCGGCTCATCGCCGACAACACCGGCCTGCCCATCACCCTGCTGCTGAGCCACAAGCAGGGCGGCCATCAGCAGATCAACGCCCGTATCGCCTACAACGAGATCGACCTGGTCCTGCTGTTCACCGACCCCAACTCCAACGCCCCCTACGACGACGCCAACATGATCGAGACGATCCGCCACTGCGACAAGCAGAACGTGCCCATCGCCACCAACCTGGCCAGCGCGGAGATGTTCATCATGGGCCTGCAGCGCGGCGACCTGGATTGGCGCGAGATGCTGCACAGCAA
>JAFQSI010000134.1 GCA_017409645.1 Oscillospiraceae bacterium
CTCTCCGAAGCTCTTGGCGTCGAACAGGGCAGACAGAAGGGGATCCCGGATGGGGGTGCTGCGCTTGTAGCCCTCCTCTGGGGTCAGCTGAAAGAAAGCAGTGAAGCCGTTCTCCGTGGGGAGGGTGAACCGGGCGGTATAACTGCTGCCGTCCCAGCTGCAGGGCAAGCGCTGTAGCTCCGTGCTGCCCTGAACGATCACCAGCTCGGCCCGATCTGCCGGGCCGTGGGCTGAGGGCCAGCCCCGGAACAGGAAGGTACATTCGTTCAGATCATCGCCCGGCTCTGCCAGAAGCTCATAACGGCTCAGCGGAGCCGTCTCCGGGCTGATGATCAGTTCGGCCAGGGACGACAGCTCTGCCCGGCGCTTCCGGCTGTCATGGAGGGCCGTTCCTGCCAGAACAGAGGCCAGAAGCCCCAGGGCCGCCGCAGCTGCCGCCAGCGCTATCAGCCACTTCGGGACCCTGGGCTGGGAAAGCCGGTCGATCAGCTCCCATTCCCGGTCGGATAATTCAGATTCGGCTGGGGCATTGCCGGGCTGCTCGTCCTGCTCCACGCCCAGCAGCCAGCCCACGCTGACGCCGAACAATTTGCTTAAGCCGATGAGCTTGTCGATCTCGGGGATGGCGGCATCGGCCTCCCATTTGGAAATGGACTGCCGGGACACACCCATTCTTTCACCCAGATCGATCTGGGACATTCCCGATTCCCGGCGCTTGGCAGCGATCCGCTGCCCGATGGTCAGGTTTTCCATCATGTTGACCTCCTTGTATGAAGATGTATCCGGATGGCCCCAGTATACCGAAAGCAGCCGCATTTGACAACCACCCGCGGCTTTACGACGTGTCAACCGGTGGTTTACATGGCGAAGCTGCACAAAAAACCGCCCGCACTTTTGTGCGGGCGGTCGAACTATTTGGGATTACTCCTCAACAGGAGCGGGCTCGGCAGCCTTCTTGGTGGTGCGCTTGCGGGTGGTCTTCTTGGGAGCCTCCTCACCCTCGGCAGCCTCGGTCTTCTTGGCCCGGGGCTTGCGGGCGGGCTTGGGTGCTTCCTCGCCCTCGGCGGCCTCGGCCTTCTTGGTCCGGGGCTTGCGGGTCTTCTTGGGAGCCTCCTCACCCTCGGCAGCTTCTGCCTTCTTGGTGGTGCGCTTGCGGGTGGTCTTCTTGGGGGCCTCCGCTGCGGGAGCCGCAGTCTCAGCGGGGGCCTCGTTAGGGTTTACGGTTTCCTCCACAGCGGCGGGAGCCACAGTGGCCACGGGAGCCTCGACGACCTTGGGCTGCTCCTTGGTCTCCTTCAGGATGATGGCGGTACGGGCGGGGATGTACAGCTCCACATAGCGGACGCCGTCGAACTCCTTGAACTCGTAGGTCTGGTGGGCAACATTGCCGAAGCCGCCGTACTTGTAGTCATCGCTGGACATCATGACGGTCAGCTCCTTGGTGTCGGGGTAGACGGGGATCAGGACATTCTGCAGGGAGTTGGTGGAGTGGAAGTTGAAGACGAAGAACAGGTCGGTACGGGCGAAGCAGAGCATCTGCTCGGGGGCCTTCATCAGCTGCAGGTTGGCCATGCGCTGGTTGAAGATCTTGGAAGCCTTGGTCACGGCCAGCATGTCGTGGTCGAAGTCATTCAGCCAGACATACTTCAGCTGCTCGTTGTTCTTCAGGCTCCACTGACGGCGGCAGTAGTGGAAGCTCCAGCCGTTGCCCTCACGGGGGAAGTCGATCCACTCGGGATGGCCGAACTCGTTGCCCATGAAGTTCAGGTAGCTCTCGCCGCCGCCGGCCATGGTGAA
>JAFQSI010000015.1 GCA_017409645.1 Oscillospiraceae bacterium
ACAAGCAGAACGTGCCCATCGCCACCAACCTGGCCAGCGCGGAGATGTTCATCATGGGCCTGCAGCGCGGCGACCTGGATTGGCGCGAGATGCTGCACAGCAAGCCGCGCTACTGATTTCAGCATTTATGTTGAGAGTGGAGATTTGAGAGTGGAGAGTGGAGATTTGTCTGATCTTCACTCTCCAATCTCCACTCTCCAATCTTTTTATTGGAGGAACACACTATGTCTATGATCAAACCCCGGACCCTGTCCGGCTTTATGGAGCTGCTGCCTGCCAAGCAGGCGCAGATGGAGAAGATGATGTCCATTCTCCGGGAGACTTACGCCCTCTACGGCTTCGCCACCCTGGACACCCCCGTCATCGAGGACGCCCAGATCCTTCTGGCCAAGGGCGGCGGTGAGACGGAGAAGCAGATCTACCGCTTCACCAAGGGCGACTCCGACCTGGCCCTGCGCTTTGACCTGACTGTGCCCCTGGCCAAGTATGTGGCCCTGCACTACAATGACCTGGCCTTCCCCTTCCGCCGCTGCCAGATCGGCAAGGTCTACCGCGGCGAACGGGCCCAGCGTGGCCGCTTCCGGGAGTTCTACCAGGCCGACATCGACATCATCGGCGACGGCAAGCTGGACATCCTGAACGAGGCCGAGATCCCCAGCATCATCTACAACATCTTCAACCGCTTCGGCCTGAAGCGCTTCCAGATCCGGGTCAACAACCGCAAGATCCTCAACGGCTTCTACGCCATGCTGGGCCTGTCCGAAAAGAGCGGCGACATCATGCGCACCGTGGACAAGCTGGACAAGATCGGCGCAGACAAGGTCAAGGGCCTGCTGCTGAGCGAGTGCGGCGTTTCTGAGGAAGCCGCCGACGAGATCCTGAAGTTCATCGCCATCACCGGCACGAACAGCGAGGTCATCGCCGCTCTGGAGGGCTACACCGGCCGCAACGAGGTCTTCGACCTGGGCCTGACCGAGCTGAAGGCCGTCTGCGAGAATCTGGGGGCCTTCGGCGTTCCCGAGGAGAATTTTGCCGTGGATCTGACCATCGCAAGAGGTCTGGACTACTACACCGGCACCGTCTACGAGACGACCCTCCTCGACCACCCCGAGATCGGCTCCGTCTGCTCCGGCGGCCGCTACGACAATCTGGCGGAGTACTACACCAACCAGAAGCTCCCCGGCGTGGGCATCTCCATCGGCCTGACCCGTCTGTTCTACGTTCTGGACGAGCAGGGCCTCCTGAATCCCGAGATCAACACCTGCGCCTGCGATGCGCTGGTGATCCCCATGACCAGCTCCCCCGCCGCCGCCATCGCCATCGCCCAGAGCCTCCGCGCCCAGGGCGTCCGGACCCAGGTCTACGGCGAGCAGAAGAAGTTCAAGCAGAAGATGACCTACGCCAACAAGCTGGGCGTGCCCTACATCGTCCTGCTGGGCGACGACGAGATCGCCGCCGGCAACTGCTCCGTCAAGGATATGCGCACCGGCGAGCAGGTGACGGTGACTCCCGCCCAGGCCGCGGAGCTGATCCTGGCCGACAAGGCGAAAAATGCCGCCTGCGCGGTGATCCTGGAGAAGTAAGATGTACCTGGACATCGGCAAGGACATGGCCGTCCGGGACAAAAGCATCATCGGCATCTTCGATCTGGAGAACACCTCCACCTCGAAGCGGACCATGGAATTTCTGAACCACGCGGAGCAGGAGGGCCAGGTGGTCCCCTGCGACGATCTGCCCAAGAGCTTCATCGTCACCAGCGAATACGGCCTGCCCCGGGTCTGGCTCACCGCATATAACCCCTCCACATTGGAAAAACGACTGAAATAAGCAAAAGCCCGAAGGTAAGCGCCTTCGGGCTTTCAGCGTGTCGAAGAACCCCTAAAACGCGCAAAGTGCCTTGGCTCTCCCTTTGGGAGAGCTGTCACGCGTCAGCGTGACTGAGAGGGTTATCGAATATTTGCGCTGCAAATATTCGATTTTCCCGATTTTCACAGAAAATCGGGTGGCCCTCTCCGACCTCGCTGCGCTCGGCCACCTCTCCCAGAGGGAGAGGCAAGTGATTTTTCAGACGAGCTGAAAAAGCCCGAAGGCACTGGCCTTCGGGCTTTGTATTCAATGCTTTTCCTCGCCCACGAGGATGGTCAGGCGGAAGCGGATGCCGTCGCGGTAGATCTCGGCCTCCAGCACATCGCCCACGCTGCTGGCGTAGACGATCTGCTCCACATGGTCCAGACTGCTGATCTCCACGCCCTCCAGGCAGGTCAGGATATCGCCCCGCCGGATGCCCTTGGCTGCGGCATCGGAGTCCGGATCCACGGCGGTGATCAGAACGCCCGCGGGCATGTTGTAGTAGAACTGGTAGAAGGTGGAGATGGCCTGGCCCGTCAGGCCCAGGTCCGGCCGGCCCGCCACATAGCCCTGGCTGGCCAGCTGCTCCAGCACCGTCTGGACCGAGGTGATGGGGATGGCAAAGCCCAGATCCTGGACGCCGCCCTCACCGGCGTAGTCGCCGATCTTCATGGTGTTGATGCCCACCACCTGCCCGTAGCAGTTGACCAGCGGGCCGCCGGAGTTGCCGGAATTCAGGGCCGCGGTGGTCTGCAAAAGGGTCATGGTCCGGTTCCCGGACTGGATATCCCGGTTGATGCCGGAGATGATGCCGTCGGTCATGGTGCCCCGCAGCTGCGGGCCCAGGGGATCTCCGATGGCGACCACCTCGTCGCCCACCCGCAGCGCATCGCTGTCTCCGAATTCCGCCGGGATCAGGCCGGAGGCGCTGACCCGCAGCACCGCCAGATCCGACAATGCGTCAAAGCCCACGCACCGGGCCTGAAGCTCCCGCCCGTCGGTGAGCAGGACCTGGATCTGGGCCGCGTCCTCCACCACATGGGCGTTGGTGATGATGTAGCCGCCGGCATCCATGATGACGCCGGTGCCCGTGGAAATGGAGCGGCCGCCCTGGCAGGTGATGCTGACCACCGAGGGCAGGACCTTTTCATAGACCTCCTGCCAGCTGATGGCACCGGGAGCCTGGGTGACATTCTCCACGCTCTGGGGGGATGCGGTGATCTGGATCTTGGTGTTGACGCCCTCCAGCCGGGGCGGCTCTGTGGCCGCAGGCTCTCTGGGCTCCAGCTCCGCAGACAGCAGGTCGCCGGAGACATAGAAGCTCACCGGGGAGCGCAGCTCCTCGGGCTCCGGCTCCTCCAGGATCCGGATGTTCATCAGCCCCAGGATGCTGATCAGGCTGCTGAAGCCGATGATCAGCGCCAGCACCAGGGCGATCACGCCCACATGGTCCTTCGGCGGCGTGGTGGAGCCGGTGCCGTAATAGCCCTCCCGCTGCTCCGGACAGTCGCAGGCATATTCAATTTCAGGTTCCTGCGGGAACAGGGAATCATCAAAATCAGACATAACAGGCTCCTTAACTTGCTGAATTGAGAATTGATAATTGAGAATTGAAAATTATGGGCTCGTTCTCAAACGATATGCGGTTCGTTGGATCAGAAGCGATAAGGTCATTCTCAATTCTCCATTCTCCATTTTCAATTAACCAGCGGCATGGTGAAGGTGAATTCGGTCTTTCCGTCCCGGCTGGCGACGGAGATGTTCTCGCCGTGGGAGCAGACCAGGGTCTTGACGATGTAAAGCCCCAGGCCCCAGCCCTCCTGGCTGCGGTTGCGTGCCTTGTCGATCTTATGGAACCGGTCGAAGACCAGGGGCAGCTCCTCGGGGGGGATGACAGCACCCTCGTTGGAGACGGTGACATAGATCTTGCCGCCGCCCTCGGCCAGCTTCAGCCCCAGCTCGCCGCCCTCGGTGCAGAATTTCACCGCGTTGTCGATCAGATTGTAGACCACCTGGGTCACGGCGTCCTTGTCCGCCCGGGTGTAGACCGGATGCTCCGGCAGATCCACCTGGACGTCCAGATGCTTTCCGAGGATCTTCTGCTCGAAGGTGATCAGCACCTCGCCGATGCACTCCTCCATGTCGAAGCGGGTCTTCTTCTCCTCGGGGATGCCCGCCTGATCCTGCAGCCGGGAGATGTCCAGCATGCTCCGGACCAGCCGGCTCAGTCGCTTCGTCTCGTCGGAGACGATCTGCATATAGTAGCGGTGGCGCTCCGGGGGGATGGTGCCGTCGAGCATGCCGTCGATGTAGCCGCCGATGGTGGTCATGGGGGTCTTCAGCTCATGGGACACATTGGCCACGAACTCCTGGCGCTGATATTCGCTCTTTTCCAGGGATTCGGCCATGTTGTTGAAGGCCACGGCCAGCTCATCGACCTCCTCGGAGTTGTGGCCGCCGGTGCGGACCCGGGCCTTGAGATTGCCGTGTCCGAAATCCCGGGCCGCCTGGGCCATCTCCCGCAGGGGACGGCACTCGCTCCGGGTGGAGATCGACAGGACCACCACCGCCACCAGGATGACCAGCAGCGACACGGTGACCTGGATGTCGGCGACGCCCTCCATCAGCTTCGTGGTGCTGTCCATGGGCATGGACACCACCACCACACCGATGTGGGAGCCGGTCAGATGCCGGCGGATGGGCACGGCAACGAAATAGCGGGATTGCTCATAAAGCTCCGGGATGCTGCCGGAGTCCAGATAGCTGCCGTCGGCGAAGACCTGGTCCACGAATTCCTGGTTGATGGCCAGACTCAGATGGCGGCACTGCAGATCCGCATCGGAGCAGAGGATCACATTGCCCCGCGCATCCAGCACCACCGTATCCGCGCCGGACACCAGGGACGTCAGCGTCAGGTTGGTCCGCAGATTCTCATGCTCCAGATCCCCCGCGGCGTCATAGGCCGCCACCAGCTCCGCCAGCGCCAGGGCGTCGGTCCGGAGCTGATCGTGGGTATTGTGTTCCAGATACTGGCCCACCAGGATCCGGAACGCACCGCCCAGCAGCAGCAGCGCCATCACCAGGATCAGGATCGTCGCAGAGACATGCCGGGAAAAGGTGGATCTCATGACTTACACCACCTCGAACTTACAACGCAGATTGCGTGCCTTACTGTTTTATCTAACATGATCTTCCCTCATTTATCCCCTCTGAAAGATTCTGACTTCACGATTGCAGTGGTTTTCAGCAATGTGAAGTTTTTGCTTTCGCAAAAGTGAAGTTGGCAGGAGCCAGTGAAGTTTGGCTTACGCCAAGTGAAGTAAAGTTTGCCCAATAACACTTCGCCAAAGGCGAAACTTCACTACGAAGTACCTTCACTGCGTCAGCAGCTTCACTTGCCGCAGGCAAACTTCGTTAAATTCGAAGTTTATAAAACTTCGAATTTGTAGCCAACGCCCCAGACGGTCTTGACGGACCACTGCTCGGATACGCCCTCCAGCTTCTCCCGCAGACGCTTGACGTGGACGTCCACGGTCCGGCTGTCGCCGTAGTAATCGAAGCCCCAGACCTCGTCGAGAAGCTGGTTGCGGGTGTAGACCCGGTTGGGGGAGGAGGCCAGATGGAACAGCAGCTCCATCTCCTTCGGCGGCGTATCCACCCGCTTGCCGTCCACGGTCAGCTCAAAGGCGTCCATGTCGATGACCAGACGGTCGAAGACCAGCCGTCTGGCCTTCTTTTCGGCGGTGGCGCCGGAGGTGCGCCGCAGCACCGCCTCGATCCGGGCCAGGACCTCCTTCATTTCGAAGGGCTTGGTGATGTAGTCGTCGGCGCCAGTGCGCAGACCCTGGACCTTGTCGTCCGTCTCGCCCTTGGCGGTGAGCATGATGATGGGAGTCTGATCCTCGGAGCGGATGGCCTTGCAGACGCTCCAGCCGTCCATGACGGGCATCATCACATCCAGCAGCACCAGATCCGGCTTGATGGCCCGGTACTTGCTCAGTCCCGCGCCGCCGTCATGGGCCACGGTCACGGCGTAGCCCTCCCGCTCCAGATACATCTGCAGCAGCTCCGCGATATTCTTGTCGTCCTCTACGACCAAAACAGAAACAGCCATATGTTCTACCTCCTGCGTCAAAGTTTCTTTGATATCATTATACCCGTTTTTTGTCAAATAGGGTGAACGATTTGTTAAAGTTCCGTCCTCTGTAGGGGGCAGTTCGATGCCCCGCCCCTACAGGATTGTGTTTTAGAGGAATGTGACTTGGTCACGTATAACCCATTGACATGGTGGGTAAAACATGCTATGCTGTAATCAACCTACTAACCTACTGAAATGGAGGGTAAAAGAATGCACGTTTACGCTGACAACGCCGCCACCACGCGGGTTTCGAAGACGGCGCTCGACGCCATGCTTCCCTACTTCACCGAGATCTACGGCAACCCCAGCAGTCTCCACTCCGTCGGCCAGGAGGCCAAGGAGGCCCTGGAGAATGCCCGAGAGCGGATCGCCGGGCATCTCGGCTGCCAGCCCAGGGAGATTTACTTCACCTCCGGCGGCACCGAATCTGACAACATGGCCATCCGCACCGCCGCCGCCCTGGGCGCGCGAAAGGGCAAGCGCCATATCATCTCCACCGCCTTTGAGCATCATGCCGTCCTGCATACCCTGAAAAAGCTGGAAAAAGAGGGCTTCGAGGTCACTCTGCTCTCTGTGAAGGACGATCACAACATCACCGCCGACCAAGTCAGGGCCGCCCTTCGGGAGGACACCTGTCTGGTGACCTGCATGTTCGCCAACAACGAGATCGGCTCCGTGCTGCCTGTCCGGGAGATCGGCGCAGTTTGTAAGGAAGCGGGCGTCATTTTCCACACCGACGCCGTCCAGGCTGTGGGCCACCTGCCCATCCACGTCAAGGACGACAACATCGACATGCTCTCCCTCTCCGGCCACAAGTTCCACGGCCCCCGGGGCGTAGGCGTCCTCTATATCCGCCGGGGCATTGCCCCCGCCAACCTCATCGAGGGCGGCGGCCAGGAGCGGGGCAAGCGGCCCGGCACCGAGAATCTGCCCGGCATCATGGGCATGGCGGCGGCTCTGGATGACGCCATCGCAAACATGGACGCCCACACCGCCCATGTGACCGCCCTCCGGGACAAGCTGATCGCGGGTCTGAGCAAGATCCCCCACTGCGTCCTCAACGGCGACCCGGTGGACCGGCTCCCCGGCAACGTTTCCTTCTGCTTCGAGGGCATCGAGGGCGAGAGCCTGCTGCTGTTGCTGGATGCGAAGGGCATCTGCGCCAGCTCCGGCTCCGCCTGCACCTCCGGCTCCCTGGACCCCAGCCATGTGCTGCTGGCCATCGGCCGCCCCCACGAGATCGCCCACGGCTCCCTGCGCCTTTCCCTCTGCGCCGACAACACCGACGAGGAGATCGACCATATTTTGGCTGTCGTCCCCCAGGTGGTCGAATACCTGCGAAAAATGTCCCCCGTGTGGAAGGACCTGGAGGCAGGCAAGCGGCAGTATATCACCCCTTAACCGAACATCAAACCGTAGGGGCGAGCCTCGCTCGCCCGCGGGCGACCAAGGGTCGCCCCTACATTCTGAATCATAAAGGAGAAAACTATCATGGCTCTTTACAGTGAAAAGGTTATGGATCACTTCATGAACCCCCGGAACGTGGGCTCCATCGAGAACGCCAGCGGCGTGGGCGAGGTGGGCAACGCCAAGTGCGGCGATATCATGAAGATCTATCTGCAGATCGAGAACGACATCATCGTGGACGTGAAATTTGAGACGTTTGGCTGCGGCAGCGCCATCGCCAGCTCCTCCATGGCCACGGAGATGATCCTGGGCAAATCCATCCACGAGGCCATGGCCCTTACCAACAAGGCCGTCGCCGAGGCTCTGGACGGTCTGCCCGCCCACAAGATGCACTGCTCCGTCCTGGCCGAGGAGGCCATCAAGAACGCCCTGAAGGACTACTTCGACAAGAATCACATCCCCTACGACCCCGCCGACTTCCCGGAGCTTGATCACGACGAGCTGCATGAAGCCGTCCACGGCGAGGACTGAGTCATGATCGTCTCGTCCAAGGGGCGCTACGCCCTGCGGGTGATGGTGGCCCTGGCCCAGCGGCAGGACGGGGGCTACACCCCCCTGAAGGACATCGCCGAAAGCGAGGGCATCTCCCGCAAGTATCTGGAGTCCATCATGACCATCCTCAGCAAGGCGGGCTTCGTGGACGCCTCCCACGGCAAAAACGGCGGCTACCGCCTGAACCGGCCCGTGGACCGGTATACCGTGGGCGACATCCTGCGCCTGACCGAGGGGGATCTCAGCCCCGTCAGCTGCGACGCCCAGTGCGAGCGCAGCTGCCCCAGCCGCCCCATGTGGG
>JAFQSI010000016.1 GCA_017409645.1 Oscillospiraceae bacterium
GCGGTGCCGCCGAGCTTTGCCGCATCCATAGCCAGCTGCAGGCAGGGGAAGCTCTGAAGATCCGGATGGCTGAACACCAGGGGCTGGGCCGTCAGGTCCAGATTCTCCACGGGGCACTCGCAGCGCTCCGGGTAGGTCAGAGCCAGCTGGATGGGCAGGCGCATATCCGGCGCGCCCAGCTGGGCCATGACAGCGCCGTCCACATACTCGACCATGGAGTGGACGATGGACTGCCGATGGATCAGCACCTGCACCTGCTCCAGGGGGACATCGTAGAGCCGCATGGCCTCGATGACCTCCAGGCCCTTGTTCATCAGGGTGGAGCAGTCGATGGTGATCTTCGCGCCCATCTTCCAGTTGGGGTGCTTCAGGGCGTCGGCCCGGGTGACGTTTTTCAGCTCCTCACAGGTCTTGCCGAAGAAGGGACCGCCGGAGCAGGTCAGGATGATCTTCCGGATCTGACCGTGGGACACATTGCCCATCAGGCACTGGAAAATGGCGGAATGCTCGGAGTCCACGGGGATGATCTCCACGCCCTCGCGCTTTGCTTCCCGCATGACCAGCTCACCGGCGCAGACCAGCGTCTCCTTGTTGGCAAGGCCGATGCGCTTGTGGGCGCGGATGGCGGCCAGGGTGGGCTTCAGCCCCACCATGCCCACGACGGCAGTGATGACGCAGTCGGCAGAGGGCAGCTCGGCGGCCTCGATCAGGCCCGCCTCGCCCCAGGAAACCCGGATGGGCAGGTCGGCAATGGCTTCCGCCAGACGGTCAGCAGCCTCCTTCGATGCCATGACCGCCAGCTCAGGCCGGAACTTCCGGCACTGCTCGGCCATCAGCTCCACGCTGGTACCCGCGGTCAGGGCCACCACGTTGATATTGCCCAGCTTTTCGATGACATCCAGGCTCTGGCGGCCGATGGAGCCGGTGGAGCCGAGAATGGAAACATTTTGCATCATGATCGTTACCTCACTTGACTGCAAGAGGAATGAGGATCAGCAGGGCCTCGGCCAGGGGGCCGACCACCATCATGGAGTCGAACCGGTCCAGGATTCCGCCGTGGCCGGGGATCAGGTTGCCGTAGTCCTTGATGCCGGTCTGCCGCTTGATGACAGAGAAGCACAGGTCGCCGAAGACACTGCCCGCCGCAGAGGCCAGGCCAAAGATCACAGCAAAGAAGTAGTTGACCTGCATATCAAAGGCGGTCTGCATGACGAGCGCGTAGATCAGCATGCCCAGCACGGAGGAGACAGCGCCGCCGACCACGCCCTCGATGGTCTTCTTGGGGCTGATGACGGGGGCTAGCTTGTGCTTGCCGAAGGCCCGGCCGGCAAAGTAAGCACCGGTGTCGGGCAGGAAGGCCATCAAGAAGGGCACGATGATGTAGTACCGGCCCAGCCGCATGGCCAGGACCCGGACCAGAGAGGTCAGCAGGTAGGGCACGATCAGGGCCGCCACCAGACACATGGCCACCTTGTCGAAGGTGAGCTTGACATGGTTTGCCATCATCTCGCCGAAGTAGGCGGCGAAAACGGCAACGATGAGCAGGCTGAACCAGCCGCGGCTCTGGCCGCTCCAGCTCCAGATGGACATCAGGAACGCGGACACGGCCGCATACAGGACCAGCCGGGGATGCTTGACATGGCCCGTAGCCATCAGCAGCTCGTAAGCGCCGATGGCGCCCGCCAGACCGAAGACAATGGCGGTGCAGACCTTGGGCAGGAAGAAAATACACACAAACAGCAGCGGAAGCAATGCCACCGCGGCAAGAACACGGGTCTTCATCTCTTTACACGCCTCCAAACCGGCGGTTGCGCCGGTGAAATTCTGCGATGGCCGCGTCCAGATCTTTTTCCTTGAAATCGGGCCAAAGCACGTTCATATACACGAATTCGGAATAAGCCGACTGCCACAGCAGGAAATTGCTCAGCCGCAGCTCGCCGGAGGGCCGGATGACCAGCTCCGGATCGGGAACTCCTGCGGAGTACATCAGGTCGGAGAAGCCATCCTCGGTCAGCGCCTCAGGGCTGCACTCCCCTGCCGCCACCTTTGCCGCAAAGGCCCGGGCCGCCCGGACAATCTCGTCCCGGCCGCCGTAATTCAGGCAGAAGTTGACCTGGACATCGTAGTCCATGGACGCGCTCTCAGCCTGGGCACACAGCTCCTGCAGCTCCGGGCTCAGCCGGGTCAGGTCGCCGAAGAAGCAGAAGCGGACCCGGTTCTTCTCCATGTCCCGCATGGCTTCCATCAGATAGTTTTTCAGCAGCTTCATGATGCCGCTGATCTCCTCCTCGGATCGCTTCCAGTTCTCGGTGGAGAAGGCGTAGACCGTCAGGTACTCCACGCCCAGGGCGCGGCAGTGGTTGGCGATCCGCCGGAAGGTCTCCGCGCCCGCCGCATGACCGGCAGTCCGGGGCAGACCCCGGTTCTTGGCCCAGCGGCCGTTGCCGTCCATGATGATGGCGATGTGCCTGGGCGGCGCAAGCTGGACTTCGGGCTTTTTCTTTTCAAATAATGCCATAATTTACCTCATAATACGACAAGGGGCGCACCGCGCCCCTTGCTTTCAGCGATCGTCAGATCGCCATCAGTTCCTTTTCCTTGGCAGCCAGGGCGGCGTCGACCTTCTTGATGTTCTTGTCGAGCAGGTCCTGCAGATCCTTCTCGGCCTTCTTCTGGTCGTCCTCGGTGATCTCGCTGGCCTTCTTCAGCTTCTTGA
>JAFQSI010000135.1 GCA_017409645.1 Oscillospiraceae bacterium
CTGGCTGCCCGCATCTACGCCGGCGGCGACATCTACATGATGCCCTCCAAGTCCGAGCCCTGCGGCCTGAGCCAGATGAACGCCATGCACTACGGCACCGTGCCCGTGGTCCATGCCACCGGCGGCCTGAAGGACACCGTCCCCGGCGTCGACGATGCCGGCGAGAACGGCCTGGGCTACAACTTCCAGAGCTACAACGGCGATGACTTCCACAACGCCATCAAGCGCGCTCTGAAGCTGTACAACGAGGACCGCGAGGCCTGGATCGCTCTGCAGAAGCGCGAGATGGAGACGGACTTCAGCTGGAACGTCCCCGCTGGCCGCTACATGGATCTGTTCAAGCAGATGCTGGGCGAGTGATCTCTCTCCTGACTGAATAACAGATGCCCTCCCGGGCCACCGGGAGGGCATTTTCTTCCATTCTTCATTGTCAACTGATGCCGAAACTATGGAGCCAGCTTCCCATAACCACCGTCATTGCGAGGAGCGAAGCGACGTGGCAATCCGTTCTTCTTCCGCTTCCTGCGGAAGCGGGCGATGCTGCGCATCGCAGGGGATGCGGATTGCCACGCCCCTTTGGGGCTCGCAATGACAGTGGTGATTGTTACCCGATCTCTTTCATTGGTGTTGTCATGTCACATAAACATGCCGCCCGTCTTTCGACGGGCGGCTTCTGTCAATAATCAGGCATTGAACACGTACTTGTCGAGTCTCTCGAAGGCCTCCTGCACCCGGCTCAGGGGCAGGGCCAGGTTCATGCGGATGTGGGTCTTGCCATGGAAGGCCCGGCCGTCCTGCCAGCAGACGCCGTAGTCCCAGCCCTTCTTCAGCAGCTCGCCCACGTCCATGCCGTGCTTTTTGCACCATTCGCCGCAGTCCAGGAACAGCATGTAGGTGCCCTGGGGCTTGCTGACGGTGACACCGTCAAAATGGGCGTTGATGTAATCCACAGCCCAGTCCACATTGCCGGTGATGACCTGGTTCAGCTCGTCCACCCACTCGTAGCCTTCATCCTTATACGCGCCGATCAGGGCGTGCATGGACATGACATTCATGGAGTTGTAGTGGCCCAGGCTGGACTCCTTATCGTGGCGGTCCTTCAGCCACTGGTTATAGATGATGTGGTAGCTGCCCACCAGACCGGCCAGATTGAAGGTCTTGCTGGGGGCGTAGACGCCGACGGTGCGCATCCTGGCATCCTCGGACACGGACTGGGTGGGGATGTGCTTGCAGCCGACCCGGATGATGTCGGACCAGATCTCGTCGGAGACGACCCAGACGTCGTGCTTTTTGAACAGCTCCATGGCCTTCTCCAGCTCCCAGCGCTCCCAGACACGGCCCGTGGGGTTGTGGGGGGAACACATGACGGCCGCGTGGATCTTGTTCTCCACGATCTTTTTCTCCATGTCCTCGAAGTCCATGCGCCAGACGCCTTCCTCATCCTTCACGAGCTGGCTGTGGACAATGTCGTAGCCATTGTTGGTCAGGGAGCCGGTGAAGCCGATGTAGGTGGGGGAGTGGAGCAGCACCTTGTCGCCCCGGGAGCAGAGGACGTTCAGGGCCGTGACCACGCCGCCGAGGACGCCGTTCTCGTAGCCGATGTGCTTCGCTTCCAGACCCTGCACGCCGTTTCGCGTCTCATGCCAGCGGATGATGGAGTCAAAATACTCCTTTGTGGGCATGAAGTAGCCGTAGGCGGGGTGCTGGGCCCGCTCGATCATGGCCGCGGGGATGGTGGGCACCACGGGGAAATTCATGTCCGCCACCCACATGGGGATGGGATCAAAGCCGGGCAGGGGCGCGCCGGGGGCAAAGCCGCCGGGCTGGCCGACCATGTCCACGGCGATGGCATCCTTGCCGCGGCGGTCCATGATGGAGGTAAAATCGTACTTCATAATACTCAGGCTCCTTTTCTGTTTTTTCTGACTATATTATAGTATGCGTCCGCCGGAATGTCAATTTGCACCAGAAAAAGGAAACACGCCCGGAACAGTCGTTCCGGGCGTGGTGCTTATTTGACAGGGATCTGGGGGTGGTAGGTGGGCACGATCTCGGCCACCAGCTCCTTCATGTTCTCCGCTTCGACGCGGTAGGCGGCATCCAGGCGGCCCAGCTGCTCCTTGAATTTTTCGTCGTCCATCTCGATGGGCTTGCCAATGTGGATGAGCTTGTTGGCCGTCTCCTGGAGGCCCTCCTCCTTCATCAGCAGCTCCTCGTAGAGCTTTTCGCCGGGCCGCAGACCGGTGTACTCCACCTTGATGTCCACATCGGGCTCGTAGCCGGAGAGCCGGATCAGGTTCCGGGCCATGTCGTCGATCTTCACGGGCTCGCCCATATCCAGGACGAAGATCTCGCCGCCCTTGGCATAGTAGCCCGCCTGCAGGACCAGGCTCACCGCCTCGGGGATGGTCATGAAGTAGCGGATGATGCGGGGGTCCGTAACGGTGACGGGGCCGCCGGCCTCGATCTGCTTCTTGAACAGGGGGATGACGGAGCCGTTGGAGCCCAGGACATTGCCGAAGCGGACGGCCACGAATTCGGTGTCGGATTCGCGGTTCATCATCTGGACCACCATCTCGCACAGGCGCTTGCTGGCGCCCATGATGTTGGTGGGGTTGACGGCCTTGTCGGTGGAGATCAGCACGAAGCGCTTGACGCCATGGGCGGCGGCGGCCTTGGCCATCTTGTAGGTGCCGAAGACGTTGTTCTTGATGGCCTCGTTGGGGCTGTCCTCCATCAGCGGCACATGCTTGTGGGCCGCGGCGTGGAAGACCAGCTCGGGCCGGTAGGTATCGAGAACGTAGTCGACGCGGGCGGTGTTCCGGACAGAGCCGATCAGCGTCACCAAATTCAGCTCCGGGTAGGCCCGCTGCAGCTCCATCTGGATGTCGTAGGCGTTGTTCTCGTAGATGTCGAAGATGATCAGCTGCTTGGGGTTGCTCTTGGCGATCTGGCGGCAAAGCTCGCTGCCGATGGAGCCGCCGCCGCCGGTGACCATGACCACCTTGCCGGAGATGAAATGCAGGATCTCATCCAGGTTGACCTTGATGGGGTCCCGGCCCAGCAGATCCTGGACGTCGACCTTGCGCAGCTTGCTGACGGAGATGTCGCCGTTGACCAGCTGATAGATGCCGGGGACCACCTGGACCTGACAGCCGGTGGTGGAGCAGATATCCAGGATGGCTTTCTTCTCCTGGGCGGAGCCGGAGGGGATGGCGTAGATGATCCGGTGGATGTGATACTTCTCCACCGCCGCGGGGATCTCCTCCCGGCCGCCGACGATGGTGATGCCGCCCAGGCGCTTGCCCCACTTGGCGGGATTGTCATCGATCAGGCAGCTGACCCGGCTCTTGACGTAGGCGCTGGTGGTGAATTCGTTGACCAGGGCCTTGCCGGCCTCGCCGGCGCCGATGATCATCACGTTTTCCTGATAGTTCGGATGGCTCAGGCCCGTCAGGTGCTGCTTGATGTAGCGCAGCATCCGCCAGGCAAAGCGGATGGCCACGGTGAAGATGGCGCTGAAGACCATGCCCACCACATAGAAGGACTTGGGCATGGTAATCCCCAGGAGCTTGGCCAGAGAGAAGGCCAGGATCGCCAGGACCACATAGGATTCCAGGATCCGGATCAGCTCATCGGTACTGACGAAGCTCCAGATGCTGCTGTAGAGCTTGAACAGGGCGAAGACCGCGATGCACACCGCGCACCAGGGCAGGATCACCCGGATATAGGTGGACAGATACTGCTCCTCGATGGCGGAGAAGCTGAACTCAAAGCGCAGCCACAGAGCCGCAAAATAGGCGATGCAGATGCTCAGCACATCGATAACACCGATGACGATGGCCTTTTTGCTGAACGTCCGGTCAAATCCCTTTCGTTTGTTTATCATATCACAATCATCCCGTATTTCATGTATTTTTAAGGATATACGCATAGAGGTATACTATACTATACCACAGGAAATGATTTGTTTCAAGTGACACAATCCCGGTTTTCGTCGGCTTCTTCCGGATTTTTTCGGCGGATCTGTCAACCCCTTCCAAAGTCCCCTTGACAGGGGTCCTTCTGTCCGTTAAACTGAAGATATCCGAAACAAACAGGAGGAATTTCCATGGCATCCAAAGTTTATTTTACCGATTTCTGCACCGGCGGCCGGGAGACGCTGCCGAAGAAGCTGGCCCGGCTCATCATGACCGCCGGCTTTGATCAGATCGATTTCGAGAACAAGTATGCGGCCATCAAGATCCACTTCGGCGAGATGGGCAACCTGGCCTTCCTGCGGCCCAACTACGCTAGGGTGGTCGTGGATCTCGTCAAGGATCTGGGCGGCAAGGCCTTCCTGACCGACGCCAACACCATGTACGTCGGCTCGAGAAAGAACGCCCTGGACCATCTGGACACCGCCTACCAGAACGGCTTCTCTCCCTTCTCCACCGGCTGCCATGTGATCATCGCCGACGGCCTGAAGGGCACCGACGACGTGGCCGTTCCCGTGGAGGGCGCCGAGTACTGCAAGGAGGCCTACATCGGCCGGGCCGTCATGGATGCCGACATCGTCATCTCCCTGAATCACTTCAAGGGCCACGAGGAGGCCGGCTTCGGCGGCGCCATCAAGAATCTGGGCATGGGCTGCGGCTCGAACCGGGGCAAGCGGGATATGCACTCCTGCGGCAAGCCCAGCGTGGATCCTGAAAAGTGCGTGGCCTGCGGCGAGTGCGCCCGCAACTGCGCCCACGAGGGTCCCCAGCTGAAGGGCGGCAAGATGTACATCAATCAGATCAATTGCATGGGCTGCGGCCGCTGCATCGATGTGTGCCCCACCGGCGCCATCTACCACAACGACCATCTGGCCGCCGAGATCCTCAACTGCAAGATGGCCGAGTATGCCAAGGCCGTCGTCAGCGGCCGTCCCCACTTCCACATCAGCCTGGTCTGCGACGTCAGCCCCTACTGCGACTGCCACGCCGACAACGATCTGCCCATCATCCCCGATGTGGGCATGTTCGCCTCCTTCGACCCCGTGGCCCTGGACCTGGCCTGTGCCGACGCCGCCAACGCCCAGCCCTGCATCCCCGGCTCCAAGCTGGATCTGGCCCGCAAGGACGGCACCGAGGGCGACAACCTGACCGCCGACTTCCCCCACACCAACTGGCGCAAGCAGATCACCCACGGCAAGAAGATCGGCCTGGGCGAGGACGCCTACGAGCTGGTGAAGGTATGAGACTCGACAGCCAGTGCATCCTGTGCCTGCTGCGCCGCCACGCGGAAACGGCGGCCAAATGCGGCACCGAGGAGCAGGTGACAGCCTTCACCCGCTGTCTGATGCGCCTTCTTTGCGACGGACCTGTGGAAATGTCGGCCCCCTTCTACACCCCCGGCATCACGAAGCTCTTTACGGAGCATTTCGGTCTGGACGATGACCGGTTCGCCGAGGAGAAGCGTCTGAGCAACCGCTATGTCCTGGACCGGTTCGACCGGATCAGCGCCATGGTCCGCTCGGCCCCGGAGCCCCTGTACGCCGGGCTCCAGGCGGCGATTTTGGGCAATTACATCGATTTTTCAGCCCTGCAGGGGGAGGTCAGCTTCGAAAAGCTGGACGAGATGCTGGACCTGCTGCACACCATCGAGGTGGACCGGGCCCAGTTTGAAGCCCTGCGGGCGGATCTCTCCGGGGCGCGGGAGCTTCTGTACCTGACGGACAACGCCGGTGAGATCGGCTTCGACCGGGTATTCCTGGAGGTCATCGCCGACGCCTTCCCCCGGCTCTCCATCACCGTCTGCGTCCGGGGCGGCCCCACTCAGAACGACGCCACCCGGGAGGACGCCCAGGTGGTGGGCATGCCCTTCCGCATCATCGACAACGGCACCCGGATCCCCGGCACGGTCCTGGAGCTGGCGAGCGATGCGCTGAAGGCCGCTCTGGAAAAAGCCGACGTCACCATCGCCAAGGGGCAGGCCAACGTGGAGACGCTCCTGGACACCGGCCACGGCTATAACATCTACTACGCCTTCCTCGTCAAATGCAAGCGCTTCATCGACCGCTTCGGCAGGGAGAAGCTCACCCCCATGCTGGTCCGGGACCGGGATAACTAAATCATCGGGGCCTGCTGCGAAAATGCAGCAGGCCCTCAGACTGTCGAAGAACCTATATTTCTGAGCGCACCGTAGGGGCGACCCTCGGTCGCCCGCCGAAAAACAGCGTTTTTCGGATTTTCCGAAGGAAAATAAGCCTGTTTTCGCCTTACGGCGACAGATTTTGCTTTACAAA
>JAFQSI010000136.1 GCA_017409645.1 Oscillospiraceae bacterium
GAGGTTTTTGGTCAGCTCCTCGTAGTTGTCGATGAGGATGATGGACACAACGGGCCGCGAGCGGACATATTCATCGCGGATCTGGTACAGGTCCGTCAGGTCGGAGAAATACAGGGACGCCAGCAGGGTGCCCTGGGGATCGTCGGCGTGGATGGGATTGCCGTGGATCCGGTAGCGGCGGCCGTTGATGGCCACATCGCCCGGATACTCCCGCTTGCCCGCCGCCACCCAGTCCAGCTTGAAGCCGGGGATCAGGTCGGTGATCTTCTGCTCATGCATCCGCTCCCGGAAGCCGCTGAGCTGGACGAAGGAGTCGTTGGCCAGCAGCAGGGCCCCGTCGGCCATGCGGACCAGGACCATGGGAAAGGGCATCCGGCCGCCCTCGGCGGTGCCCAGGGTGTTGGTGGCGGACTGGATGAAGGCCTCCAGCTCCCGGCGGCGGCGGATCTTGCTGAACTGGTAGTAGCCGTAGAGGATGCCCGTGGCGGCCAGCTCCGTCAGCGCCAGCTGACCCTCGCCCGCCACCAGGGCGGCCAGGGCAAAGCCCAGCATCACGATAAAGAACAGATCCAATCCCGGCTCCAGCAGCCTGCCCAGCTTCCGATTCATTCCGACACCTCCGTCATCAGGGTATTTTTACCCATTGTTATCCATAGTACCCTACATTATAGCATTTTGCAAAGGATAACGCAACAGGTTTTATACAAATTGTAGGCGACGGAATCATAGCCTTCCCCTTTGGGGAAGGTGCCCCAAGGCGAAGCCGCAGGGGCGGATGAGGCTGGCGCGCAGTACGAATTCGCCGAAACACCGCAAAAAAACGCAGCGCGGTACCGCACCTCACCCGGCTCCTCCGGGGCCACCCTCCCCAAAGGGGAGGGCATAAGAACGCATTGTCCCCACGCCCTGCCGGGTTCACAAAAAATTCAGTATACTTTTTGTGCAAAGTGTGCTATACTATCATCAGCGTGCGCCGGGATGGGCAGACCCGGGCAGAAAAAACAGAAAAACGCAAAATAAACGCGGGCAGATACGACCATCTACCAGACGATACAGGGTCAAAGGGGATGGCGCTGGCCGCTTGGAATTGGTGCGCATTTTTCGCACACGAACGAACTTTTGAAAGGAGTTTATACGCAAATTGGCTGAAAAACTGAAAATCATCCCTCTGGGCGGTCTGGACGAGATCGGCAAGAACTGCACCGTCTTGGAGTATGGCAAGGATATGATCGTCATCGACTGCGGCGTGGCCTTCCCCGACGAGGATATGTACGGCGTGGATCTCGTGATCCCCGACTTTACCTACCTGGTGGCAAACGCCCACAAGCTCAAGGGCTTCTTCATCACCCACGGTCACGAGGACCACATCGGCTCCATCCCCTACGCCATGCAGCAGGTCAATTGCCCCGTCCACGGCACCGCCATGACCAACGGCCTGATCAAGCTGAAGCTGGAGGAGCATGGCCTGGACAAGAAGGTCAAGCTCATCACCCATAAGCCCGGCGAGACGGTCAAGGCCGGCTGCTTCTCCGTGGAATTCATCCACGTCAACCACTCCATCGCCGACGCGGTGGCCTTCTGCATCACCACCCCCGTGGGCAAGGTGATCTTCACCGGCGACTTCAAGATCGATCCCAGCTCCGCCGACGGCATGACCGATCTTGCCCGCCTGGGCGAGCTGGGCAACCAGGGCGTGCTGGCCCTGCTGGCCGACTCCACCAACGTCGAGCGCCCCGGCATCACCCCCAGTGAGAACACCGTTTCCGAGAACTTAGACCGCCAGTTCCGCAACTGCGACCAGCGGATCATCGTCACCACCTTCGCCTCCAACATGTACCGCATCCAGTCCGTCATCGAGACGGCCCAGCGCTACGGCCGCAAGGTGGCCGTCACCGGCCGGAGCATGGAGAACGTGCTGAAGGTCGGCACGGAGCTGGGCTACCTGAAGGTCAAGGCCGGCACCATCGTGGACCTCCAGCAGGTCAAGAGCCTGCCGAAGAACAAGGTGGTCATCGTCTCCACCGGAAGCCAGGGCGAGAACATGTCCGCCCTGTACCGCATGGCCTTCAACACCCACAAGCAGATCGACATCGTCTCCGGCGACCGGATCATCATCTCCGCCTCCGCCATCCCCGGCAATGAGAAGGCCGTTTCCAAGATCATCAATGAGCTGTACCGCAAGGGTGCCGATGTGGTCTATGAAAAGAGCGAGGGCCTCCACGTCTCCGGCCACGCCTGTCAGGAGGAGCTGAAGATCATCCACGCCCTGGTCAAGCCCAAATTCTTCCTGCCCGTCCACGGTGAGCAGCGGCACCTGCAGCTCCACGCCCGGCTGGCGAAAAACATGGGCATGAAGCCCAACCACATCTTCATCGGCGAAATCGGCTCCCAGTTCGAGTTCACCGGCAAGACCTGCAAGCTGACGGGCACCGTGCCCAGCGGCAAGGTCTTCGTCGACGGCACCGGCGTGGGCGATGTGGGCAGCGTGGTCCTGCGCGACCGCAAGCACCTGGCCCAGGACGGCATGATCGTGGTCTGCGTGAACCTGAGCGCCCAGAACGGCGAGATCATCACCGGTCCCGACATCATCACCCGGGGCTTCATCTACGTCAAGGAGTCCGAGGAGCTGATGGAGGATCTGCGGGAGGTGGCCGAGGAAGCCATCGACCGCTGCCGCCGTAAGCGCATCCGGGACTGGTCCGCCATCAAGACCGCCATCAAAAATGACCTGAGCGGCTACCTCTACAAGACCACCAAGCGCAACCCCATGATCCTGCCCGTCATCATGGAAGTTTAAGTGCATCAAGCCCCCGGCTCCGAGTGGAACCGGGGGCTTGTCACATTATTCCGTCCCGCTCAGCGCTTCGGTCTGCTCGGGGTAGGCGATGGACTCATAGGCCAGCACATAGGCCGCATCCACCTCGCACTTTTTCCACAGGCACAGCAGGGTATACAGCACGCAGTACACCGCCAGGGTCCCGAAGAACAGGACCATCGGATCGATGGGCACCGCGATCCCCATCAGCTCCAGCACCATATCCAGATAGCCGATCACGGACACCGCCGCGCCCAGCAGATAGTACCACCAGTAGCTCAGATCCAGCTTGAACATCTGCCATTTGTGACGGCGCATCATCCGGGCGCTGAGGATATGGGCCTGGACCGCACCGATGGGCCGCTCCATCACCAGATACAGGGCCATCCGGAAGGAGTAGCTGAGGAAGATGTACGGCGGCAGGAACGCCGCCATGGTGAACATCAGCACGGGCCACATGGCCTCCAGCAGCGCATCCATAGGGATCAGCTCCAGATTCACCGCGCCCTCGGCGGTGAAGAGGTTGGGATCCGTCAGCACCGGCCCCAGCTCCGCGGCAAATTCCATGCCCCAGGAGGAGACGGCGAACAGCATGCTGCCCAGATACACGGCGGCGATCATCAGCACCATCATCAGTCCGAATTCAAAGGCAATGTAGCCCAGGACCCGTCCGAACCGGCGGAAGCCCCCGGCCAGCTCCCCCGTCTGCGGGGTCCGGCCCCGGACCATGACCAGCATGGCCCCCAGGAAGCCCGCAGACCAGAAGGGCCCGAAGAACAGGTTGATATAGGTCAGGATCTCCTGGACCGTTTGCAGCATGGACCGCAGCCCCAGTCCGTCCAGACCGCCGGTACCGCCGATCTGGCTGTTCAGATACAGATTCAGTCCGTTGGAGACGAAGGAAAGGGCGGCGATGACGCCGCAGTAAAGAAGTACCAGCGACCGGGTCCCGCTGCGGTGTTCCCCGGCCAGCGCCGCACCCCGGGCCTTCAGCTCCCGAATGTTCAGATTTGTCATGATATCCTCCATTGTTTCGATCGATAAGGAAAGTGTATACCAATTCCCCGAAAATAGCAAATGAAATTTTCTTCTTATCGTCATGACTTAGCATGCGCAGAAAGCGACTCCTGGCCCCCTCTGAGAGGGGGCTGTCAGCGAAGCTGACTGGGGGAGTGTCCGTCCATTGGAAGCACACCCCCTCCACCGCTTCGCGGTCCCCCTCCCCCTGCGGGGGAGGCAAGAGGTACTGTGCTGACTCCCTTCGACCCGCATTTCTCATTTTGGGGCCTTGCCGGGACCGGGGCTGTGTGCTAAAATCAGGGTAAATCACTTTTACCTGGAGGAAGCACGATGACCATGGGACAGCGGATCCTGGCCGCCCGGCTGGCGGCGGGACTGAGCCAGCGGGAGCTGGCTGGGGAGGAGATCACCCGCAATATGCTCTCGAGCCTGGAGCATGACGCCGCCAATCCGTCGGTGGCGACCCTGCGCTACCTGGCGGCCCGGCTGGGGCGGCCCGTGAGCTACTTTCTGGGGGAGGACGAGGCATCCGAAGCCGTGGCGGCCTTCGAGTCCGGTCAGTGGCGGCGCAGCCGGGAGCTGATGACGGCCCCGGAGCGGAAATGGCTGGAGCCCCTGGCCCTGCTGCGGGAGGCCGAGCAGGCCATCGCCGAGGACCGTATGCCCTACGCCGTTCGGCTGCTGGAGCAGCTGGAGGGCTGCGTCTCCCCCCTGTATGGTCCGGAGCTGCGGCGCAAAGCGGCGATCCTGCGGTGCCGCTGCGGAAGCTTCACCGACATCCCCGAGGACGACGCCCTGCTGCTGAAGGCGGAGCATGCCCTGGCCGACAGCCGGCCGGAGGACGCGGTCCGCTATCTGCTGGCCCGGGACGACCGGGGACAGCAGTGGCACCGCCTGATGGCAGAGTCCCTGTTCCACTCCGGCGACTACGCCGGTGCCCGGGACCACTACCTCCAATGCCCCCAGACCGGCGACATTTTCAGCCGTCTGGAGATCTGCTGCCGGGAGCTGGGCGACTACCGGATGGCCTACCACTACGCCAAGCTGCAATAAATCAGGGACCCGCCGTCCGGCGGGTCCCTCCGTGTTTTTTCAAAGGATCTTCTGCATCTGCAGTCTTCTGGCCCGGACCCGCTCTGCGGTGCCGTAGACCAGCAGCCAGGCATAGCCGGAGAAGATGAAGCCGCAGACCGTATCGATGATGGAATGCTGCTTGACGAACACCGTGGAGATGCAGATGGTCAGCGCCACGGTATAGACCGTCGTCTTCCAGGCCGGGCTGGAGAAGCGCCGGGTATCCACCAGACCAAAGGCCGCCGCCAGCGAGCCGCACACATGCAGCGACGGGCAGACGTTGGTGCTGGTGTCGCAGGTGTAGAACCAGGCCATCACCTGGGTCAGCAGGTTATCCCGCTCGAACACCACCGGCCGCAGATTCTGGCAGGTGGGATAGAGGAGGAACATCACCAGTCCGCCGCCGTAGGTCAGGATGGTGAACCACATCATCCGCCGGAAGGCCATGGGCTCGGCGAAGAAGGTGTACAGGTACGAGCCAAGCATGAACACGAACCAGAACAGGTACGGGATCAGAAACAGCTCGCAGAAGGGGATCCGGTCATCAACGGGGTGGTACATCACATGGTACTCCCGCTGGGGCACCAGCCACTCCAGTGCATAAAAGGACAGCCCGAACAGCAGCCAGAAGGACGCCAGCAGCAGATTGTGCATGGTCTCCCGGTCGCGGAATTTGGTTAACAGCATGATGACTTCTCCTCTCTTTGGTCTGGATCAAATTATATGGACAAATTATGTCAATGGAATAAACGAATTCTTAATAATTCTGAATTTCTCCGGCACCCGCTGCATACAATGGCGGGAGGTGATTCTATGTCGATCGTACCAACGGATGTGCCCATGACCTCCCGGCTGGCGGAGCAGCTGGTGCAGGAGCTGACGGCGCAGTATCCCTTCCTCCGCTCCGAGACACTGGTCAGCACCCGGCTGGGGCGGCCCATTTTGGCGCTGACCATCGGCACGGGGCCGCGGCGGGTCCTCTATTCCGCCGCCCACCACGCCAACGAGTGGCTCACCGCCACGGTGCTGCTGAAATTCACCGAGGATCTGGCCGAAGCGATCCAAACAGGCTCCCGGCTGGGCGGCGTGGACGCGGCGCAGCTGGCAGAGCAGACGACCATCCACATCGTCCCCATGGTGGATCCGGACGGGGTGGATCTGGTGACCGGGGCCATCGCGCCCGGAACCGAAGACTATGCGCAGGCCCAGGCGCTGGCAGAAAATTATCCCGCCATCCCCTTCCCCGATGGTTGGAAAGCGAACCTTAGCGGCGTGGACCTGAATCTGCAGTACCCCGCCGGATGGCTGATGGCCCGGGAGATCAAATTTTCCCAGGGCTACACCCAACCCGGTCCCCGGGACTATGTGGGCCGCTTCCCCCTGAGCCAGCCCGAAAGCCAGGCCCTCTACGACTACACCGAGCGCGTCGACCCGGCCATCGTCATCGCCTGGCATTCCCAGGGGGAGGTCATCTACTGGCAGTACGGGGGCATCGAGGTAAGCGGCGCCCGGGAGCTGGCCCAGCGGTTCGCGGACGCAAGCGGCTACGTCCTGGAGGATACCCCCTACAATTCCTCCTTCGCAGGCTACAAAGACTGGTTCATCCAGGCCTACCGCCGTCCCGGCTTCACCATCGAGGTGGGCACCGGCACGAATCCGCTGCCCGTGAGCCAGTTCGAAGACATCTACCAAGCCAGCCTCCCCATCTTGCTGGAGGGCGCAAAGGGTTGACAACACCACCGCGCCCATGCTAAAATAACGTGGTTGACAGCTGTGCATATGCACAACGATCCACTGTCAACTGAATAACGCGGGCGTGGTGGAATTGGTAGACTCGGTGGATTTAGGTTCCTCTGGCATCGCCGTGCAGGTTCGAGTCCTGTCGCCCGCACCACGATCCCCCTATGAAATTGGTACAATTTTGTAGGGGGATCGAACTAAGTGCGCTCGCGCACTTAGCTTCACTTTGGGCGCAAGCCCAAAACTTCGTTATGCCCAAAGGCATTACTTCACATCGGCACAGCCGATACTTCACAAAGCAGCGCATGGTTTTCCTGTGCCTGCTTTGTTTTTTGCAACACAGAACCCTCATCTGCCGATGAAGGACGGCAGCCAGCGGATCAGCAGGGCCAGCGCGGCCAGGGCCGCGGAAAAGACCAGGACCACGGTGAACATCGCCGTCATGAAGGCATTGAACTCCCTGAGGGCACCCAGCACCAGCCCGACAGCGCCGAATACAGAGCTGACCGCCGTGACCGCCAGGGTGATCAGCAGATACAGCGGCAGTGCATCAAGGGAATTTTTCACATCGGCGGGGCTGAGGGTGATGTGCAGGGACACCGACAGCATCGCAAGCACGGACAAAAGCCGCAGCCAGAAGGAGCCGGACTCGCTGCCGAATTCGGCGATCATGTCGGGCAGCATGCCCAGACCGGTGCCGATGATCTTCAGCACTGAGCCGTTGCCCTCTGCAATGGTGCCCAGGGCGGCGGTGTAGGCGCTCCAGGTATCCGGAAAGGCGAGCCACAGCAGAAGGCTCAGCACCGCCATGCCGCTGAAGATCGGTCCCGCGCCGATGAACAGGTTCCCCAGCCGCTGGTACAGCCTGTTGGAATTGTAGCTGTGTTCCACATAGCCCAGTCTGCCGTCACCGGCCCAGGGCTGCCACAGCACCAGCTCCTCGATCTTATGTCCAAACAGCAGACACATCCCGGCGTGGCCCAGCTCGTGGACCGGCGTGCCGATGATGGAGGCGGCCAGGACCGCCCGGTAGCCCTTGTACCCAAGCAGCTCCATAAACAGATGCTTGCAGACCCACGCAATGATGCCGCAGATCACGATGGCCGCCACCGGGTAGAGCGTGACCGCGATGTAGTGAAAGATGAATTCCATAACCGTACCTCTCAAATAAAACAGCAGAACACATCCATAGTATACGATTTCCGGGAAAAAGTCCACTTTTATTTTCCATGAAGTTTCCAGTTTCCTGCCCCCTCTTTTGTGACGAAATCACGGAAGTCTCCGGAAGAATCGGGTATTCTATAGACACAAAGAAACACGAAGGAGGACTTGAATATGTCTGCTGTGAATATCAATCTGAATAATTTCCGTCAGGAGGTCCTGAACTCCGACAAGCCCGTTCTGCTGGATTTCTGGGCCCCCTGGTGCGGCCCCTGCCGGATGGTGGTGCCCATGGTGGAGTCCATCGCCCGGGAGCGCCCCGACATCAAGGTCGGCAAGGTCAACATCGACGAGGAATTTGAGCTGGCGAAAGAATTCGGCATCATGTCCATCCCCACCCTGGTAGTCATGAAGGACGGCAGGATCGTCCGCCAGTCCACCGGTGCCCGGCCCAAGGATCAGATCCTCGAAATGCTCAACTGAACCCAATCTCTTCCGATTTCTCCCTAAGAAGGTCCCTGCCGTGATCCCCGGCAGGGATTTTTCTGCTGTGAGCCTTGAAGCGGACTGCGAATTATGGTATCATGGGCGCGGCTACCAAAATTCGACAGTAAGGAACATATAGTATGAAAGAATTTCTCCTCTATTTCCTGGGTCAGGGCGAGACTCAGGAATTTGCCCTGTTCACCCCCGCCCATTTTGCCCCCATTTTGCTGATGATCGCCCTGATCCTGCTGACCCGCCGCTATGCCGACCGGCTGCGGCAGTGGAAGCATGAGGAGGGCATCCGCTACTTCCTGGCCTTCGCGCTGATCTGCTCGGAGATGGCCTACTACTGGCGTCTGGTGGCGATCCCGGAGCTGGGCCCCAACCCGGTGGAGAACCTGCCCATCGCCGTCTGCGGCTGGGCTGCCATCTTCGGCAGCTACATGGTCATCGGCAAGAATCAGAAGCTTTTCGACATCATCTACTTCTGGCTGCTGTCCGGCTCCCTGTTCGCCCTGCTGACTCCCACGCCCCTGACCTACTGCGGTCCCACCCGCTTCCGGTACTGGCAGTTCTGGACCGAGCATACCTTCGGCTACATCGCCGTGTTCTACATGATCTTCGTGCACGGCATGCGGCCTGACCGCCGGTCCCTGGTCCGGTCCTACGTCGCCCTGCTGATCCTGACCGCCATCGCCTACTATACCAACCGGCTGATCCCCGGGGCCAATTACCTCTACATGGCCCGTCCCGAGTCCGCCCCCTCGGTGCTGGACATCCTGCCCCCCAATTTCCTCCTGCGCTTCTGCGTCATGCTCGTGGTCATCACCGGCATGTACTGCCTGGCCTACCTGCCCTGGCATCTGAAGGACAAGAAGGCAAACGTATAAATTTTCACCCCGGAACCGAAATTGGTTCCGGGGTGTCAGCTTGTCCAAAAAGGCACTTGCCTCTCCCTCTGGGAGAGGTGGCCGAGCGAAGTGAGGTCGGAGAGGGCCTCCCGATTTTCAATGAAAATCGGGAAGAATCGAATATTTGCATTGCAAATATTCGATAACCCTCTCAGTCACGCTGACGCGTGCCAGCTCTCCCAAAGGGAGAGCCAAGGCGCTTTGCGCGTTTTAGGGGTTCTTTGACTGTCTGTCACCCCGGAACTATTGGTTCCGGGGTGTTTTTCAACATTCATTCTGCATTTTGCATTATGCATTCTGCATTTTTCGTCACAGCTCCACGCCGAGGAATCTCTTCGCCAGGATGCCCACGCAGAAGGACACCACAGCCACGCCCACGCTGATCAGCGCCATCTCCCAGAAGCGGCGCTTGAAGGGCTGATCCTGGGCCACGCTGGTGTAGTAGGTGAAGCCTGCGATGATGGCGATGACCACACCCAGCATCAGGATCAGGGCCGGGATGTAGGCCGTGGCCGGCAGCAGCAGGTAGGGGGCGATCAGGGCGATGACGGTCAGAAGATACGCAACGCCGGTGTAGGAGCAGGATTTCAGGGCGTCGGTCCGGCCCTCGCTCCGGGCAGCCAGGAATTCGCTGGACGCCATGGAGAAGGTGGCGGAAATGCCCACGATCAGACCGGAAAGGGCGATGAGCCGGTTGTTCTGCAGCGCAAAGACGAAGCCCGCCAGGGAGCCGGTCAGCTCCACCAGCGCATCGTTCAGACCCAGGACCATGCTGCCCACATACTGCAGCCGCTCCTCGTCCAGCATGGCAAGCAGGGCCTGCTCATGCTCCTCCTCCTGTATGCGGATCTGGGCGCTCTCGGGGACCTCGTCGGCCAGGCGCTCATATTCGATCTGGGCGCTGCCCTCGCCCCGCTCCATGAGCTTGACGGCAAAGGTGAAGCCCAGGACCCGGGCGATGAAGGTGTAGAGCAGGATCTTGCCCTTGCTGGGCTTCAGGTCCTCACCGGTGTAATTCTGCCAGATCCGGCAGTGGGCCATCTCCTCCCTGGCCAGACGCAGCAGCGTCCGGCGGTTTTCCTTGCCCTTGGCAAAGGACGCGATATTTTTGTAGATGATGCTCTCATCCAGCTCGTTCTGCTGCATTTTGCGGACGATCGCCATCGTCTCGGGGGTCAGAGTTTGGGTCATGGGTAGTCCCTCCTTTTTCTTTTTCCTATCATACACCCAGCCGCGGTCCGTTTCAAGGGCCGGGACCAGATTTTCCTGTTTTGTTTTGCGGGAACCTATGATACAATATTTTCCACAGGGCGGGCGTGATCTGGTCACAGTCTTTCGTCCCCCTGCCGTGGTATCATGGACATACAAAACACGAGGAGGTTCCGTTATGGAATTGAAAATCATATCTGCCGTCATGCTGCCCTTCCTGGGCACCGTCCTCGGCTCCGGGGGCGTGTATTTTCTGAAGGGGTCCATGGACCGGCGGCTCCAGCGGATGCTGACCGGCTTCGCCGCCGGCGTCATGGTGGCGGCCTCCATCTGGAGCCTGATCATCCCCGCCATGGACCAGTCGGAGCATATGGGCCGCCTGGCCTTCCTGCCCGCCTTCATCGGCGTGTGGGCGGGCTTCGGCTTCCTGCTGCTGCTGGACCGGCTGATCCCCCACCTGCATCTGAACAGCGAGTGCCCCGAGGGCATTGAATGTGGTCTGGGCAAGTCCACCATGATGGTCCTGGCCGTGGCCCTGCATAACCTGCCCGAGGGCATGGCCGTGGGCGTGGTGGCCGCGGGCTGGCTGACGGGCAATGAGTCCATCTCCTTCGCCAGCGCCCTGGCCCTGTCCCTGGGCATCGCCCTGCAGAACCTGCCCGAGGGCGCCATCATCTCCATGCCCCTGAAGTCCAACGGTATGTGCCGCAACCGGGCCTTCGGCTACGGCGTGGCGTCGGGCGTCATCGAGCCCATCGGCGCCGTGCTGACCATTTTGCTGGCCAATTGGGTGGTGCCCATCCTGCCCTACCTGCTGGCCTTTGCCGCCGGTGCCATGCTCTACGTGGTCGTCGAGGAGCTGATCCCCGAAATGAGCGAGGGCGAACATTCCAACATCGGCACCATCTTCTTCGCCGTGGGCTTCACGCTCATGATGATGCTGGACGTGGCGCTGGGATGATCAAAACGCCTGACCGCCAACTGTAGGGTGGGGTCATGACCCCACCGAGCAGGTCGGACAACTGCCCAGGCCAATCAGTGGTACCAAGCCAAAGCTACCACCGTCATTGCGAGGAGCGAAGCAACGTGGCAATCCGTTCTCTTTCCGGCCCCTCCGGGGCCGGGCGGTGCTTTGCACCGCAGGGGATGCGGATTGCCACGCCCTTACGGGCTCGCAATGACGATGAGAGTCGGCAGCTGGTCCTCCTGATTGGCCTGGGCACTCATCGAACGCGGTCGGCGGGGTGGTGCTCCGCGCAGCGAATCCAGAATCCAATGATTGCCGGGGGCAATCACACCTTGATTCCTATGACCCCGCCCTACAGGGAAAAGCAACGCAATACTCAGCAAAAAATCCGCCCTCTCGGGCGGATTTTTCATTTCTTCGGATAGGGCTCCTTGATGTCTGTTCGGTCCATCAGGTAGTCCACACTGACCCCGTAGAGGTCGGCCAGTTTACCCACCATCTCCAGGGAATAATACAGAACGCCAGTTTCATATTGGGAATAGGTATTCTGCTTGATATTCAAATATTCCGCAACCTGCTTCTGGGTATAGCCCCGATCGATCCGCAGGTTCCGGATGCGCTCATACGGCATTACTTCATAACGCACTGTCATCACCCGCTATGAGCATACCCTATCTGAAAATCAGATATTGCGTTTTATCTGATTTTCAGATATAGTGATCGTATCACATACAGGAGGAATGACTATGAGCGACTGGATCAACCGTGCCTGCGATGAAGTGGACCGTCTTGCAGCACAGGACCCCTACTTTCAGGAGTTAGACGCACAGCGGAAAGCACTGGAGCCAATTTACCAGCGGATACTGGATTCAATTCCCGAATCTGATCGCGAAAACCTGATCGAGTATGAGTATCTCATCTCCGAACTGGCCTACCAGAAGATACAGGCCGCCTATCAATTGGGCTGCCGCCGAACGGTGTAACCATTTTGCATTCTGCATTCCCCAACAAAAAATCCGCCCTCCCGGGCGGATTTTTTGTTGGGGCAGGTTACACCTTGTTGGGTGCGGGGATGGGATCGGAGTCGTTGCGGATCTTGGCGTCGGCGATCAGGTGCTTGGGGCACACAGTGGCACACAGGCCGCAGGAGACACACTTGGAGTAGTCGATGACAGCCAGGTTCTTCTCGATGGTGATGGCGTCGTTGGGGCAGATCTTCTTGCACAGACCGCAGCCGATACAGCCGGCGGTGCAGGAACGGGCGGTGACAGCGCCCTTGGCGTTGGAGTTGCAGGCGATGATGACATCGGTGCCGTACTCCACCATACCGATCACCTTGCGGGGGCAGACAATCATACACATACCGCAGCCCACGCACTTGTCCACATCGACCTTGGCAACGCCGTCGACAACGTGGATGGCGTCGTACTTACAGACCTTGGTGCAGGTGCCGTAGCCCAGGCAGCCGTACTTACAGGCCAGGGGGCCGGAGCCGCCGACCTTGGAGGCGGCCCGGCATTCCTTGAAGCCCTCGTAGATGCCCTTGACCTTAGCGCCGCCGATCTGCTCGCCGACCTCGTTGTAGGTCTTCTGGCCGGAACACTTGACCAGAGCCACCTTGCGGGCCACAACCTCAGCCTTGACGCCCATGATCTCGGACATCTTGGCAGCGGCCTCGTTGCCGCCGGAGGCACAGGCGCCGATGGGGGCCTCGCCGTTGAGGACGGCCTCGGCGTAGGCGCCGCAGCCGGCATAGCCGCAGCCGCCGCAGTTGGCGCCGGGCAGACACTCGTTCAGCTGATCCAGACGGGAGTCAGTCTCCACATAGAAGACCTTGGAGGCGGCAGCCAGGACCAGACCGAAGCCCAGACCCAGACCGCCCAGAATCAAAATTGCAGTAACAATAGCCATAATATCCATTCTACTTCGCCCTCCTTAGAAAATCTTCAGGCCGGAGAAGCCCATGAAGGCCAGAGCCAGCAGACCGGCGGTGATCAGGGCGATGGGGAAGCCCTTGAAGCACTCGGGGGGCTCGGCCTTGTCCACGCGCTCGCGGACGGAAGCGAACAGCACGATGGCCAGGGTGAAGCCCAGACCGCCGGCGGCACCGTTGACCACGCTCAGCAGGAACTGCCAGGCGTCGGCAACGTGGTAGCCGTTCTGTGCATTGACCAGGACCACGCCCAGAACGGCGCAGTTGGTGGTGATCAGGGGCAGGAACACGCCCAGAGCCTTATACAGGGCGGGAACGAACTTCTTCAGGAACATCTCCACGACCTGGACCAGGGAGGCGATGACCAGAATGAAGGAAACGGTCTGCATGTAGCCCAGGTTCAGGGGCTGCAGCATGAACACGTCCACAGCCCAGCAGGCGGCGGAGGCCAGGGCCATGACGAAGGTAACGGCCACGCCCATACCCAGGGCGGTGTCGATCTTCTTGGAGACGCCCATGAAGGGGCAGATGCCGTAGAACTTCACCAGAATGAAGTTCTGGCTCAGCAGAGCGGCGATCAGAATACCAAGGATAGCTTCCATTACTTCGCGCCCTCCTTCTTCTTAGACTTGTTGTTCATGCGCTTCATCAGTGCCTGAGAGCCGGCCAGGACGAAGCCCAGCACCAGGAAGCCGCCCACGGGCATGACGATCTGCATGGCGGGGAACTGCTCGGGGATGATGCGGATGCCAGCGCCGCCTTCGCCCAGCAGACCGCCGCCGAAGGTGCCGGAGCCCAGCAGCTCGCGGATGACGCAGACGATGACCAGAGCCACGGTGTAGCCGATGCCCTGGCAGATGCCGTCGACCGCAGAGGCCAGGACGCCGTTCTTGGAGGCGAATGCCTCAGCGCGGCCCAGGACGATACAGTTGACGACGATCAGGGGGATGAACACGCCCAGGCTCTCGGACAGGGCGGGGATGTAGGCCTTCAGCAGCAGGTCAACGACGGTAACGAAGCCGGCGATGATGGTGATGTAGGCAGCGATACGGATCTGATTGGGGATGACCTTACGCAGTGCGGAGATCAGCACATTGGAGCAGGTCAGGATGATGGTAACGGCCAGGCCCATGCCGATGCCGTTGAACAGGCTGGTGGTGATGGCCAGGGTGGAACACATACCCAGCAGCTGAACGGTAACGGGGTTCTTGGTCAGCAGGCCCTCCATAAACTGTTTCTTGAAATTCATACAGGTACCTCCTTACTTAACCCAGACCGGCAACGCAATCCAGGGCGGCGTTGACGCCGACGCAGATGGCACGGGAGGTGATGGTTGCGCCGGTGATGGCGTCCACCTTACCGCCATCCTTCTCGACGAGGATGTCGTTCTCGGCGCCCATGCCGACGAACTGGTCACGGAAGGCGATGCCCTTGGGGGTGCCGGCAGCAGCCACGGCGCCCAGACCGGCAGTCTCGGTGTGGCTGACGATGGAGATGCCCAGGACCTTGCCCTCGTTGTCGACGCCGACCATCATGGTGATGGTGTTGTCGAAGCCGCCGGGGCCGACCTCAACGGCGTAGCCGTTTGCGCCCTGGTAGACCTTGGAGACGATGCCGGTCTCATCGGCGAAATCGGTGATCTCAGTGTCGAAGCCGCCGGGCAGGACGGCAGAGATGGCCTCCTGGGTCTTCGCGGCGTTCAGCTCCTCGATGACGGGAGCGGTGACGGCGTTGACGCAGGCCAGCAGCGCGGCGACCACAGCGGTGATCAGGAACAGGGTGCCGGCCAGACGCAGCACGTACATGACGATGGATTCATTCTGTTTCATTACTTTCCCGCCTCCTTCTTGGGTGCGCCGAACTTGGTGGGACGGCCGATGCGGTCGAGCAGGACGACGCAGCAGTTCATGATCAGGATGGCGTAGGAGACGCCCTCGTTATAGCCGCCGAAGTAGCGGATCATGACGGTCAGCACGCCGCAGCCGATGCCGTAGACGATCTGACCCAGGCCGGTCAGGGGGCTGGTGACGTAGTCGGTGGCCATGAAGATGGCGCCGAGCATCAGGCCGCCGCCGAACAGGTGGCAGAGCATCCACTCGAGGTTGTTGTTGCCCATGGGGAACAGCAGGGTCAGGATGGCGACGGTGCCGATGTAGGTAGCGGGGATGGTGATCTTGATGACCTTGCGGACCAGCAGGTAGACCAGGCCGATCAGCAGCATGACGGCGGAAGTCTCGCCGATGCAGCCGCCGATGTTGCCCCAGAACAGGTTGACCCAGGTAACGCCCTCGGGCATCAGGCCCTGGTGCATGTTGGCCAGGGGGGTGGCGGCGGTGACGCCGTCGACCACGGGGTTGATGATGGCAGCGCCGTTCTTGAAGCCGGGCATGACCCAGGTGGACATGGCCACGGGCCAGGACATCATGAAGGCACGGCCGGCCAGGGCGGGGTTGACCACATTGCGGCCCAGACCGC
>JAFQSI010000137.1 GCA_017409645.1 Oscillospiraceae bacterium
CCCCCGTGCTGCTCAACGGCGATGACAAGTATCTGAAGACTGCCGAATGTGGTGTCCACGCCGTCACCTGTTTCGGCGTGGGCGAAAACTGCGCCGTCCGGGGCATCGACCCGGAGATCACCACCGGCTGCGTCCGCTTCCAGGTCCGCGCCGGGGGACAGGAGTTCCCCGTTGAGCTGCCCGTGGAGGGCGAGCATTTCGTCTGCGACGCCCTGGCGGCTGTGGCGGTGGGGCTGGAGCTGGGCGTGGAGCCCGGCCGGATCCAGGAGAGCCTGGCGGATTTCCGGAACATGGCGGGCCGGCAGGAGATCTATGAAAAGGATGGCTACACCATCATCTCCGACTGCTACAACGCCGGTCCCGAGTCCATGGCCGCTGCGCTGAAGGTGCTGGGCCGTCAGCCCGGCCGGAAGATCGCGGTCCTGGGCGATATGCTGGAGCTGGGTGCCTGCACTCAGGCGGAGCATTACAAGGTGGGCCGCCTGGCCGCCGAGCAGGCGGACCGGCTGCTGGCCTACGGCCCCAACGCAGCGAGGATGGAGAAGGGCGCCATCACCGGCGGCATGACCGGCGGAGCGGCCCGTTCCTTCACCGACCGGCAGCAGCTGGTGCTGGAGCTGAAGCGTCTGGCCCGGCCCGGTGACGTGATTCTGTTCAAGGGCAGCCGGGGCATGCACATGGAGCTGGCCCTGGAGCTGTTCTTCCGTGACGAGAGATAAAGGAGGAAATAGAAATGATGAATGTGATCCTTACCATTTTGACGGCCTTTGTGCTGACGCTGGGTCTGGGCAGATTCCTGATCCCCGCCCTGCGGGCCCTGAAGGCCGGTCAGGCCATCCGGGAGGACGGCCCCACCTGGCACAATTCCAAGGCCGGTACCCCCACCATGGGCGGCCTGATGTTCATGGCTGCGGCACTTGTGTGTGTTGTGGTGTTCGGCTTTACGGGTATGATGTCCGGTGATTTTTCCGCCCTGTATGTCCTGCTGCTGGCCCTGTGCTTCGGTCTGGTGGGCTTCCTGGACGACTTCTTCAAGGTCAAGTACAAGCGCAATCTGGGCCTGACCTCCATCCAGAAGGCCTGCCTGCAGATGGCCGTTTCCGCCCTGTTCCTGTATATCCTGTATAAGGAGGGCATCATGTCCGCATCGCTGTATGTGCCCTTCTTTGACGTCAGCTTCGAGCTGCATCCCATTGCCTACATTTTCTTCGCCATGTTCGTCTTTGTCGGCTGCGTCAACGCCGTCAACCTGACCGACGGTCTGGACGGCCTTTCTTCCTCCGTCACCGTCATCGTCATGGTGTTCTTCACCGCCGTGGCCGTGGCCATGGAGCGCTTCACCCTGGCGATCCTGCCCGCCTCTCTGATCGGCGGTCTGGCGGCCTTCCTGTGCTACAACTGGAAGCCCGCGAAGGTCTTCATGGGCGACACCGGCTCTCTGTTCCTGGGCGGCGCGGTCTGCGGTACGGCCTTTGCCCTGGATATGCCCCTGGTGCTGATCCTGGTGGGCATCATCTACATCATCGAGACGCTGTCCGTCATTCTGCAGGTGGGCTACTTCAAGCTGACCCACGGCAAGCGCCTGTTCAAGATGGCTCCCATCCACCACCACTTCGAGAAGTGCGGCTGGTCTGAGGAGCGCGTCGACCTGACCTTCGCCGGCATCACCCTGGTGATGTGCGTGCTGGC
>JAFQSI010000138.1 GCA_017409645.1 Oscillospiraceae bacterium
CCTTTCGGGGCGGCTCTGCTCAAATGGATCAGATGGGAAGCTGGATCTCGGGCATGTGGTTGGTCTGCTTGCGGACCCGAACGATGCAGGAATAGGTCTTGCCCTCCCACTCGCAGGAGAGGGTGGTTTTGGCACCGGCGGTGACGCCGGTGATCCGGAAGCCGTCGATGGTGACGATGCCCTCACGGCTGGCCGTCCAGGTCACGGGTGCGTACTCAGAGCAGCCAACGCCCCGGCAATAGAGCCGCAGGAGGAAGGACTCGCCCACATCGATGGAGACGTCTCCCTCGGTATCGGAGTCGGGCAGGGCCTTGTTCAGCCGCCAGTCGTGGACATGCTCCGGCTCGGAGGGTTCCGGATCCGTGGGCTCGGGATCCGTAGGTTCGGGGTCCGTGGGCTCGGGATCGGTGGGTTCGGGATCGGTGGGCTCGGGATCGGTGGGCTCGGGATCGGTGGGTTCGGGTTCCGTGGGCTCGGGATCGGTGGGTTCGGGATCGGTGGGCTCGGGATCGGTAGGCTCAGGGTCCGTGGGCTCGGGATCGGTGGGCTCGGGATCCGTGGGCTCAGGATCGGTAGGTTCGGGGTCGGTGGGCTCGGGATCGATGGGCTCCTCCGGCTCCTCGGGGACATAGTTGTCGATATAATCCGCCAGACGGGACAGCACAACACAGAACTGGGCCCGGTTGGTATTGGCGTTGGGGTTCAGCTTGGTGCCGTCGCCCAGGATCAGACCGGCGGAAACCACCCGGTCCACGCTGTCAGCGGCCCAGGGCGCGACCTGGTCATAATCTGCAAAGTCGTCGGCGCAGCTCTCGCCCGCGGGCAGCGGCGTCTCCATCCACTCCAGGAAGGCATCGACGATCTTGCACATCTGCTGGCGGGTCACGGGGTCCGCAGGACCAAAGGCGTCGGCGCCGTATCCCTCGACGATCTTGTTGCGGTAGGCCCACTCGATGGCCTCTGCGCAGTAGTAGCTGGGACGGACGTCCTTGAAGGTGTGGGTCAGCTCCCAGCCCTCGCCCAGGCTGTCGCCGCTGAAGCGGTACAGCAGCGTCACCAGCATGCCGCGGTTCACGATGCCGCCGGGGTCCATGGTGTAGGGGGCGGTGCCGTTGAGGATCCCCATCCGGTGGGCCCAGTCCGTGGCGTCGTAGAACCACTGGCCCGCGTACATATCGTAATACAGGTCGCCGTATTCGGACAGGTATGCCTTGCTCTCGCCGCTGACGCCCCTGGCGTGGATGGTCACGGCCCGCAGGAAGCTGCCGTCGGCGATGTACTCGGGGCCCGTGTAGAGCAGACCGTTCGCGTCGGCCTTGGTGTTGTCCACGGTGAAGCGGATCTCCGCATTGGTCGTGGGGGTTGTCATGACCACCGCGCCGGCATCATTGAGGGTGATGGCGGGCGCTGCGATGTGGATGGCGTCGGCGGTCTTCACGGTCAGCTTCGAGCGGCTGCCGTTGAGCTTATAGGCGGCCACGGCGGTGACCTTGGTGCCGTAGGGCACGGTGAAGGGGCCGGTGTAGCGCTTCGCGTCCTGGTTGGGATAGGAGCCGTCCAGGGTGTAGTACAGGGGCACGTTCTTGTCGGAGCAGGTGATGGTCACGGTGTTGGTGCCCTTGCTGTCGCCGGACACCTTGACGGTGGGGGCGGGGATGGGGCCGTAGTCGGTGCCGTTCTTCTTGCAGTTGTAGTGCAGGACATGGTCCTGCAGCTTCACGCCCCGGCGGCGGTACAGCTCGCTGACGGTGACGAATTCGTAGCCCAGGTCCTGCAGCTCGTCGATGGCCTGCAGGGCGGCGGGGATGGTGGTCTTGTGGATATCGTGGCAGAGGATGATGCAGCCGTCATAGCTCTCCGACACGATCTTTTTGCGGACCTTCTCCGTGTTCAGCAGGTCCCAGTCCAGGCTGTCCACGCTCCAGTAGATCAGGGGCACATCGACGGCATCGCGCACCTTCTGATTCGCGTTGCCGTAGGGGGGCCGCATGATGTAATCGGCCTCGTCGCCGCAGGCCCGGTCAAGCTCCTCAAAGGTCTTCTCGATCTGCTCCTTGATCTCGGAAGTGGAGCAATTGTTCAGGTTGGGATGGTCCCAGGTGTGGCAGGCGATCTCGTGGCCCTCCTCATAGGCCCGCTTGACCAGACTGCGGTTGTTCTTGGCATTTTGGCCGAGCATGAAGAAGGTAACGGGAACGCCCCGCTCCTTCAGACCGTCCAGCAGCTGGGCCGTATACCTGCTGCTGGGTCCGTCGTCGAAGGTCAGGGCGATCAGCTTGCCGCCGGTCTTGGCCTCCGCCCGGAGCGACAGCGCCGGAAGCAGCGTCAGCACCAGCACGACGGCCAGCAGCAGCGACAGGAATCTTTTCATAAGTAACACCTCTTTCTATTTGTACCGGTTTGGTTGACTGTGTTATATCACGCCATGGGTCCGAAAAAAAGGACCTATGGCGTTTTATGACAGAAAACACCTTTTCGGATGTTTTCATTATACCACACCGCGCCAGAGTATTCCACCGTTTCCGCAATAATTAAGATATAAAGAAAGGGCGTGCTGCAAAAGCAAATGCAGCACGCCCGAAGCTTGTCGCTGAAGCCTGAATTTGAGACGATGATCCCGGCCCCGCAGGCTCGGATCAGTTCAGGAGGTGCTGATAGTCAGCACCGGCGGGACACAGATAGAACATATCATTTGTATTTGCATTGGTGGTCACGAAATTCTCGCCCAGGGTCAGGTCCGTCAGGGCTTCGCAGTAGGAGAACATCTCGCTCATATCCTGTACAGCGGAGGTGTCGAAGCTGTCGCCCAGGGTCAGATCCGTCAGGGCTTTGCAGTAGGAGAACATCTCGCTCATATCCTGCACAGCGGAGGTGTCGAAGCTGTCGCCCAGGGTCAGGTTCGTCAGGGAGCTGCACACGCTGAACATCCAGCTCATATCCTGCACCGCGGAGGTGTCGAAGCTGTCGCCCAGGGTCAGGTTCGTCAGGGACTCGCAGAAGTAGAACATACGGCTCATATCCTGCACAGCGGAGGTGTCGAAGCTGTCGCCCAGGGGCAGGTTCGTCAGGGAGCTGCAAGAGCCGAACATCCAGCTCATATCCTGCACCGCGGAGGTGTCGAAGCTGTCGCCCAGGGTCAGGTTCGTCAGGGACTTGCAGAAGTAGAACATACAGCTCATATCCTGCACAGCGGAGGTGTCGAAGCTGTCGCCCAGGGGCAGGTTCGTCAGGGCTTTGCATTCAGAGAACATACCGCTCATATCCTGCACCGCGGAGGTGTCGAAGCTGTCGCCCAGGGTCAGGTTCGTCAGGGAGCTGCACACGCCGAACATCCAGCTCATATCCTGCACCGCGGAGGTGTCGAAGCTGTCGCCCAGGGTCAGGTTCGTCAGGGACTCGCAGAAGTAGAACATACCGCTCATATCCTGCACAGCGGAGGTGTCAAAACTGTCCAGCTTCAGCTCTCTCAGAGTGCTGCAGCCAAGGAACATACAGGACATATCCGTGGCACCGGTAGTATGGAAGGCTTCGCCGAAGTTGATTTTCTTTGCATTGGAGTAGCCCGCGAACAGGTCTGAGCAGGCATTCGCGGCATTGACGCCGCCTTCGGCGGCGATGTACAGATTGTACAGCTCATTCGCGGACGTCACCCAGGCCATGACGCGGCCGTCGCCGGTCTCGGTAACATCCCAGGCGTTCTCCGGTGCATCCACCAGGGTGTCCAGGAAGGTAACGGAGGTGATTTGCTGACGCTGGTAACCTGATCCGAAGACGGGATATACCTTTGCTTCCCCACGCCTGTCCCAATAAGACTCACTCTGATAGGGCACCGGGTCGGCGCGCAGGAGGTTTGCTTCCCATCCGGATTCAGATGGTATGATTGTCTCGGGCGGGGATTGCAGTTGTTCAGACTCCGGCGGCTGTGTGGTTTCGGAGCTTCCGATGCCCGCGCCGATCCAGATGCCCAGGCCCACCAGCAGGGCGCAGGCCCCGGCGATCAGGGCCAGGGACACCCACCTGGGGCGGCCCGGTGCTTTTGGGGGCTTCTCATCAAAGCCCGGCAGCGGGGGCGGGTCCACCAGGGATTCGAGTTCCAGATTCCGTTCGTCTTCCATAATGTCCCTCTTTTCTGTGAAATGTTGGTTTTATGATAGCATATGGGATCACTGATTGCAATTCTTATTTCTTCAGGCGAAGGCGCGTGTCTGCCACCCTACAGGGACATTTGGAGGTGCGCTGCTTGCATTGACAACATGAAAAATCCGGGACATGGGTCCCGGATTTCAGCGTGACGAAAAAGGTACTCGTAGGGGCGATCCTTGATCGCCCGCAGATTTTGTAAAGCAAAATCTGTCGCAGTAAGGCGAAAACAGGCTTATTTTCCTTCGGAAAATCCGAAAAACGCTGTTTTTCGGCGGGCGACCGAGGGTCGCCCCTACGGTGCGCTCAGAAATATAGGTTCTTCGACAGCCTGAAATCCGGGACCTGGGTCCCGGATTTTTTACTGCACCCCCGGCAGACCGAAGGAGACGGCGATGGCATTGTCCACCTTGTGCATCTGCTCCTGGGAAAGTCGTCCCATATGCTCCCGCAGGCGGCGCTTGTCGATGGTGCGGATCTGCTCGAGCAGGATCACGCTGTCCCGGCTCAGCCCCACAGAGCCGCCGGCGATGTTGATGTGGGTGGGGAGCCGGGCCTTGCCGGTCTGGCTGGTGATGGCGGCGGCGATGACCGTGGGGGAATGGCGGTTGCCCGTGTCGTTCTGGATGATCAGGACCGGGCGGGTGCCGCCCTGCTCGCTGCCCACCACCGGCGAGAGGTCCGCATAGAAAATATCGCCCCGTTTGACGTTGCTGTCCATGGCTTTCACGCTCCGAAAGATAGTGACCTGCGCTACTGAAATGTCCTATGTAACGCGGCAACACTATTCTCCCACGCTACGGCCGGATTTATTCAGCGGCGGCTTGCACCATCCTATGCGCCGACGGCAAAATCGTCGACGGTCATCGTCAGACAGCGACGGCCCTCCCAGGCGATCTCCGCTTCCTCGACCTCCCCGTCCTCCAGCCAGATATCCACCGTCAGGGCGTTGTCCGCGTAGCTGTCGTCGATGGTCACATGGACCAGCTCCCCCTCCTGCCCCGCCGCGAGGATGGCCCCGGAGCGGATGGCTTTCATCAGCACCCATGGGCCGCTCACCGGGCTGAGCCGTCCGTCAGCCATCAGGGGAAAGCCCAGGACCGTGTCGTCAAAGCGGACGGTCCCCTCGGTGCCGGTGACGGTACCCCGGATCCCGGCAATGTCCTCCGGCTCCGTGACGGTAAAGGTCATCGTGTCTGAGCTGTCAAAGGCACACGCCAGGGTGAATCGTTCCACATTGGTTATGTAGTCGGCGCAGATCTCCGCTTCAAAGGTGACGGCGCCGGACCCAAGGCACCGGCTGCGCAGGTCCATAGCCGCCTCCATGGCGGGGTCCCGGGCAGCGCAGCCCACAAAAAACACCAGCAGCAGGGGTAAAAATCGTTTCATGACATCCCAACCTTATTTCAGTAGTCGGGGCAGCTCCTCCACCAGATCCCCGGGAAGCATCCCGTACTCCCCAAGCCGCTCTGCCGCCAGATCCCCGGCGGCCCCGTGGAGCCACGCACCGGCAGCCGCGGCCTCCATCGGGGACAGCCCCTGACCCAGCAGGCTCAGGATGATGCCCGAAAGCACATCGCCGCTGCCGCCGGTGGCCATGCCGGGGTTGCCGGTCTGGTTTTCCCAGCAGCTGCAGCCGTCGGTGATCAGCGTCCGGTGGCCCTTGCGCAGCAGCACCGCGCCCAGCTCCCGGGCCATGGCCATGGTCTGTTCGGGCCGGGGCGCGTCGATGGGCTTCAGCCGGGCAAATTCCCCATCGTGGGGGGTGAGGATCGTCGGGGCGAGCCTGTCCCGCAGGATATCCTTATGCCGGGCCGCCAGGGTTATGCCGTCGGCATCCAAAACAAGGGGACATTCCGCATTTTTCAGCAGAAATTCCAAAACCTTTTCCGTTCCCGGACCGATGCCGCTGCCGGAGCCGAAAAGGACCGCGTCCATCTTCGGCAGCAATTTGCCGATCTTCGCCAGAGATGCTTCGCAGAGCATCCCATCCTCCTCCGGCAGGGGCAGCACCACCGGCTCCGTCAGCTTGACGGCTTCGATGGCATAGATGCTCTCGGGCACCGCCAAGTATACCAGCCCCGCGCCGGTCCGGAGCGCGCCCCGGGCCGCCAGCGCCGCGGCTCCCGTGAAGCCCCGGCTTCCGCAGAGCAGTAAAATTTTGCCGTAGTCGCCCTTGTGGGTGTCCCGTGCCCGCCGGGGCAGGAGACGGCGGATGATGGCCTCGTCCATGTGATTCATACTGCTTCCTCCATTTCCCTGTGCAGCCAGTCCAGGGCCTCGCCCAGGCAGTCCCAGGGATCCCGATCCCAGCGCTCCTGCTCCACAAAGCCGTAGGGCACCTTCGTTTCGACACAGGCCCGGACCACGCCGGTCCAGTCGATGTCCCCCCGGCCCGCCGGGACCAGCTGCTCGCCGGTGGGCAGGATGCGGCTGTCCTTGAAGTGGACCATGCACACCCGTCCGGCGTACCGGCGGAGCCATGCGGCCATGTCCTCCCCTGCCCGGGCCAGGTGGTACAGATCCAGGCAAAGCTCCAGCCAGGGCAGCCGCTCTGTCAGCCAATATATCAGCGGGACGTCGTCCCGGACCGGGTGGAAGCAAAGCCGCTGGCCCAGCTTCTCCAGCTTCTGCTGCATTTTGGTCAGTTCCAGGGCGTACCGCTCCAGTCCCTCCGGTGTCCGGTATTCCGCCTGGATCCGGCTGACGCAGAGCCAGGTCCCGCCGGTCAGCCGGTTCAGCTCCGTGTAGTATCCCCAGTCGTCCCGGACGGCGGTGAAGAAGTCCTGAACGGATACGGACCGCAGCCCCCATTTTTCCGTCAGCGCGGCAACGGTTTCCGGGGATACGCCCCGGTCGATCCACTGGTGCTGGACCGTGGTCACGCCCAGCTGTGCGATTTTTTCAAATACGGCATCCACCCCCGCCGCGTCGGTAAGCAGTGGCTTCAGGCTGGACACCTGGATCCCGGTTTTCATGATAGATTCCTCCCGTCTCATTTTCACGGATCGCAGTCAGCTTAAGTAAGCACCTCTGTAGGGCGGGGTCATGACCCCGCCGACCAGGTCAATCAATTGCCTGGGCCGATTGGTTCCGGAGTCTTCCCGCTTCAACCGGCTTCGTACAAGATCGAAGTGCGTCGGTGGGGTCATGACCCCACCCTACAGGGAATTCCCGCGAAATCCAATCATTATTTCTCCTTTATTTTACCTGATAACCGCCAGACCCGCAAGGGGGTATTGACAGCCAGGGACCCATCCTGTATAATATCATTACACGATATCATATAACGATATAAGGAGGTGCCGCCCATGCCGAAGAAGGCTATGGAGATCCTGACAGAATCGATGTTCTATGTGCTGATGGCCCTGAATCGGGGCCCCATGTGCGGCATCGACATCGCCGCCTGGATCACGAACAAGACCCAGGGCCGGGTGAGCCTGGGGCCCGCCACGCTGTACACCGTCCTGGGCAAATTCGAAAAGGAGGGCTACATCGCCGAAACCGAGGTGGAGGGCCGCAAGCGGACCTACCGCATCACCGGAAAGGGCATCGACGCCTACCGCACGGAGCTGCAGCGCCTGCGCGCCTGCATCGCCGACGCCGACGGAAAGGAGTGAGTCAAATGGCTGAACCCAAATACCGTTACCGGATCCCGCCCTGCCCCGCCTATGACATCCCCGCCATGGAATCCTGGCTGGAGGATATGGCGGCCAAGGGGCTCCATCTGAGCAAGGACGGCTTTTTCGGCCTTTTCACCACCTTTGAGGAGGGTCCCCCGAAAAAGGAGCGGTTCCGCCTGGAGCCCACGGACCGCAGGAACGGACTGTTCTCCGAGGAATATGACCCCGAGGACGAGGCTGTCCAGATGCTCCACCAGATGGGCTGGACCTACCGGGCCCGCCGGGGACAGTTCTATATCTATTCCACCGACGATCCGGGCGCCCCCGAGCTGAACACCGACCCCCAGGTGCAGGCCCTGACCATGGCAGCGCTGACGAAATTCCTTCGGAAAAAGCTGCGGGACGGACTGATTCTGACGGTGCTTTATCTGATGCTCTACTTCGGAGATATCATCATCAGTGCCATGCTCCTGCTGGGTACGCCATTGATGCTGCTCTTTATCGGCTTGATGCTGTGGGACCTTGGCCGACGGATCCGGGAATTGGTGACCATTACCGGTTACCGCCGACAGCTCCGTCAGGGCCAGCCCCTCCCCCACCGCAGCGACTATCGGAAAGCAAAACGGACCTACTTATTCGGAAAGGCCCTTCGAACGGTGCTTTGGCTGGTGGTGGTCTTTGGCCTCCTGGGGCGGCTGATGGTCACGCTGGCAGATGAAAACTACGAACCTCTGGCCGACCGGACCTTCCCCTTCCCCACCGTATCGGACTTCTACCCCAATGCCCTTGTGGAGCGCCAGCACAGCTTTATGGAAAGCCAGTTCTACGCCTGGTCCGATCCCCTGGCCCCGGAGAACTACGATTTCAGCGAATATACGCAGGTAACACTGGACGGTAAGACATTCGACTGCTGGCTGAGCGTCCACTATCATCGGACCCGCTGGGAATGGACGGCCCGGCGGCTGGCCCGGGAGTTCGTCAGCCAGTCGGGGGCCAATCTCCTCGAGCAAACCGCAGCCCGCATCTTTGGCGATGAGCCGATCGTCGCCACTGAGATCGCCCTACCCGGCGCTGACTACTGTGCATTCTTCTACAAATACCGCTCTCACCCCTATCTTATCCTCCAGGTGAACAATGTGGTGATGCAGGTCAATCTTTCCCGCCTGGACAGCGTGACGACCTATGAGCCCGAGGAGCTGGCCCGGATGATCCTTTCGCAAATCCAGTAAATAATTTGTAATTTCCTCTTGCATTTTGAAGCAGCCCGTGATATACTCCATACATCGTATACAAGTATCCACACCACGGAGGCACCCATCATGAGCCAGAACCTGTTTGCAAAGGCATACTTTTTTGGCTACTATTACTTTTTTGAGGAAAAGTAATAGCGATTTGTGCTGCTGCAAATTCCGGTGGGTCACCGAAATCGTCAATCTTTTCGCACCGCACGAATCACTCGTGCGGTGCTATTTTTATTTAGGAGATGATCGTATGATCGCAGTCTTGAAACACGGAACCACCCCCGCCCAGCGGGATCACCTTGTAGCCTGGCTCAAGCGCATGAGCCTGGACGTCCACATTTCCGAAGGTGCCGAGGTCACGGTCCTGGGCCTGATCGGCGACACCAGCCGGGTGGACATGGAGCTGCTGGGCTCCCTGGAGATCGTCCAGAGCGTCAAGCGGGTTTCTGAGCCCTACAAGCAGGTCAATCGGAAATTCCATCCCCTGGACACCGTCATCGAGGTGGGCAATGCGAAGATCGGCGGCGGCCACTTCGCCATGATCGCCGGTCCCTGCTCGGTCGAGACTGAGGAGCAGATCATCTCCGTGGCCCAGTCCGTCAAGGCGTCCGGCGCCACCATCCTCCGGGGCGGCGCCTACAAGCCCCGGACCTCCCCCTACGCCTTCCAGGGTCTGGGAACACAGGGCCTGGAGCTGCTCCGGGCCGCCAGAAAGGCCACGGGCCTGCCCATCTGCACGGAGCTGATGGACCTGCGGCACCTGGACGAGTTCCACGACATCGACATGATCCAGATCGGCGCACGGAATATGCAGAACTTCGACCTGCTGAAGGAGGTCGGCAAGACCGACAAGCCCATCCTCCTCAAGCGCGGCCTCTCCTCCACCATTCAGGAGTGGCTCATGTCCGCGGAGTATATCATGAGCGAGGGCAACGAGAAGATCATCCTCTGCGAGCGAGGCATCCGGACCTATGAGACGGCCACCCGGAACACCCTGGATCTTAGCTGCGTGCCCATCCTCCACGAGCTGACCCACCTGCCCGTGGTGGTCGATCCCAGCCACGCCACCGGCAAGGCCAAGCTCGTCGCCCCCATGGCCGCCGCTGCCGTGGCCGCCGGAGCGGACGGCCTGATGATCGAGGTCCACAACGATCCCGCCCACGCCCTCTGCGACGGTGCCCAGTCCCTGACCCCAGAAAAATTCGCTGAGCTGGCGAGCCGGGTGCTTACCCTCCGGGAGGTCCTGGCATGAAGGTCGGAATTCTGGGACTTGGCCTGATCGGCGGCAGCCTGGCCCGGGCCTACGCCATCGCCGGACACACGGTCTACGCCGCCGAGAAGGACGAGAGCATGCTGTCCTTCGCCCAGCTGGCGGGCGCGGTGGACGGCCAGCTGACCCCCGAAAGCTTAAGCGAATGTGAGTTGGTTTTGCTCGCCATCTATCCCGAGGGCAGCGCCAATTGGCTGGCGGAGAACGCCATGCACATCTCGAAGGACGCCCTGGTCATGGACTGCTGCGGCGTCAAGCAGCTGATCTGCGAAAAATGCTTCCCCCTTGCCGAAAAATACGGCTTCACCTTCATGGGCGGCCACCCCATGGCGGGCACCCATTTCTCCGGCTTCAAGTACAGCCGGGCGGACCTGTTCCGGGGCGCGCCCATGGTGCTGGTACCCCACCGGTTCGACGACATGGACCTGCTGGACCGGGCGAAGGATGCACTGGCCCCCTGCAGCTTCGGCAGCTTCTCCGTCACCACCGCCCGGGACCACGACCGGATGATCGCCTTCACCAGCCAGATGCCCCACATCCTCAGCAACGCCTTCATCAAGTCCCCCACGGCCCTGGAGCATAAGGGCTTCTCGGCGGGCAGCTACCGGGATCTGACCCGTGTCGCGTGGCTGAATCCCCAGATGTGGGCGGAGCTGTTCCTGGAGAACCGGGAATTTGTTTTGAATGAACTCACCACCTATATCACCGCTCTGGAACGCTACCGGGATGCGGTGGAGCAGCAGGACTTAACGTCCCTCATCGCCCTCCTGGACGAGGGCAAACGCCGAAAGGAGGAGGTCGACGGATGACCACCATCGAAGTCAGCGCATCGAAAACCTACTGTGTGGAGATTGGCTCCGGGCTTCTGCCCGGTCTGGGCGAAAGGATCGCCGCCCTGGGAAAGGTGCAGAAGGTCTGCATCGTCTCCGACAGCAA
>JAFQSI010000139.1 GCA_017409645.1 Oscillospiraceae bacterium
CTGCCGTCGTGGGCATGGTGGGGCTGAAGCCCACCCTGGCCGCCATCCGCGCCCACAATCGCATCGGCCTTGACAACAAGGAGACGCTGGTCTGCGCCGGTGAGCTTGTCATGCGGGAAGCAAAGCGCGAGGGCGTGGAGATCATCCCCGTGGACTCCGAACATTCCGCTATTTTCCAGTGTCTGATGGGCAATGTGTCCCACGGGCAGATCCGGAAGATCATCCTGACCTGCTCCGGCGGTCCCTTCTTCGGAAAGACCCGTGAGGAGCTGAAAAACGTCACCCGGGCCGACGCCCTGAAGCATCCCAACTGGAAGATGGGCGCGAAGATCACCATCGACTGCTCCACCCTGATGAACAAGGGCCTGGAGGTCATCGAGGCCATGCGGCTCTATGACGTCCCTCTGGAGCAGATCCAGGTTCTGATCCACCGGCAGTCCATCGTCCACTCCATGGTCGAGTATGTGGACGGCGCTGTCATGGCCCAGCTGGGCGCGCCGGATATGCGTCTGCCCATCCAGCTGGCTCTGACCTACCCGGAGCGGTGTGAGTGCCCCGTGGAGAATCTGGACCTGACGGCCCAGCCCCTGGTGTTCAGCCATCCGGATCTTCAGAGCTTCCCCTGCCTGCAGCTGGCTATGGATGCGGCAAAGCTCGGCGGCACCGCCTGCCCCGTCATGAACGGCGCGAACGAGGCCGCTGTGGCACTGTATCTCGACGACAAGATCGGCTTCTACGACATCTATGAGCTGGTCAAAGGCGCCATGGAGGCCATCCCCTTCATCGCCGATCCCACTCTGGACCAGATCCTGGAGTGCGACGCCGCTGCAAGAAGGTATGTCGCCGAACACGCATAATTCTCCATTTTCAATTCTCAATTATCAATTTGTGAGGCTTTTGAATGTCCATTATTTTCGCAATTCTTATGTTCAGCGTCCTGATCTTCGTCCATGAGCTGGGTCACTTCATGACCGCCAAGCTCTTCGGCGTTCAGGTCAACGAGTTTTCCATGTTCATGGGTCCCGCCCTCTGGAAAAAGCAGATCGGCGAGACGCTCTATGCCATCCGCTGCATCCCCTTCGGCGGCTACTGCGCCATGGAGGGCGAGGACGAGGATACGGAAAATCCCCGGTCCTTCCAGAAAGCCGCCTGGTGGAAGCGGGTCATCATTCTGGTGGCCGGTTCTGCCATGAACTTCCTGGCGGGCATCCTGATCTATGCATGTCTGTTCCTGCCCAAGGAGCAGATCGTGGAGCCCTCCATCGTCGAATTCACCGATTGCTGCACCTTCAGCCATGCCGACGGCCTGCAGCTGGGGGATGTCATCCTGGAGATCGACGGCGAGAAGGTCTACTCCAACGGCAACATCTCCACGCTGCTGTCCTTCAATCCCACCGGCGTCCATGACCTTGTCATCGAGCGCGGCGGTCAGGTCATCGAATTTGACGACTTCGCCATGACCCACACCCACACCGATGAAGAGGGCAGCACCTACCTGCACTATGGCTTCGCCTTCGGCCGGCCTGTGGACGCATCCCTGGGCGACCGTCTGGGCTACGTCTGGAACACCACCGTCGACAACATCCGCATGGTCCGCCTGAGTCTGCAGATGATCTTCACCGGCAAGGCGGGCTTGCAGGATATGTCCGGCCCCGTGGGCATCGTGTCCCAGATGTCCCAGATCGCGGAGCAGTCTGAGACGACGAAGCTGGCGCTGCTGAATCTGCTGTCCATCTGCGCCTTCATCGCCATCAATCTGGCGGTGATGAACCTGCTGCCCATCCCCGCCCTGGACGGCGGACGGGTGGTGGCGCTGCTGATCACCGTGGCCATTGAAAAGGTCATCGGCAGGAAGATCGATCCCAAGTACGAGGGCTATATCCACGCAGCCGGCATGATAGCGCTGCTGGGATTGATGGCCCTGATCCTGTTCAAGGACATTTTCGTCATCGTGAAAGGATAAGAAAGGAAAAAACTATGACCAGACAGATCATCGTTGGCGGCGTGCCCATCGGCGGCGGTGCGCCGGTCGCCATCCAGTCCATGCTCAATACCAAGACCACCGATGTGGCCGGTTCCCTGGAGCAGATCCGCAAGCTCCACACCGCCGGCTGCCAGATCGTCCGTCTGGCGGTCCAGAACATGGAGGCCGCCCGGGGCTTTGCGGAGATCGCGAAGGAGAGCCCCCTGCCCCTTGTCGCCGACATCCATTTCGACTACAAGCTGGCAATCGCCGCCGCCGAGGGCGGCGCTGCCAAGATCCGCATCAACCCCGGCAACATCGGCGGCGAGGACCGGGTCAAGGCCGTGGTGGACGTCTGCAAGGCCCGGAGCATTCCCATCCGCATCGGCGTCAACGGCGGCTCTCTGGACAAGAAGCTGCTGGAAAAGTACGGCCATCCCACCGCCGAGGCCCTGGTCGAGAGTGCCTTCGAGCATATCACATTGCTGGAAAAGTACGACTTCTTCGACACCTGCGTGTCCATGAAGTCCTCCACCGTGCCCACCATGGTTGAAGCTGCCCGCCTGTTCCGGAGCCGCTGTGACTACCCCCTGCACATCGGCGTCACCGAGACGGGTCCCGTGAAGCAGGGCCTGATGAAGTCCGCCATGGGCATCGGCGCGCTGCTGCTGGACGGCATCGGCGACACCATCCGCGTGAGCCTGACCGACGATCCCGTTGAAGAGGTCTACGCTGCCAAGGACATCCTCAAGGCTGCGGGACTTCGCAAGGAGGGCGTGAACATCATCTCCTGCCCCACCTGCGGCCGGACCCGGATCGACCTGATCGGCCTGGTGAATCAGGTGGACGAGGCCCTGCGCGACTGCGAAAAGCCCATCACCGTGGCGGTCATGGGCTGCGTGGTCAACGGACCCGGCGAGGCGAGAGAGGCCGACATCGGCATCGCCGGCGGCGACGGCTGGGGCATGATCTTCGAAAAGGGCGAGCAGGTGGATAAGCTGCCCTACGACGAGCTGCTGCCCGCCCTGCTTGCCAGGATCGAGAAAATGTAAAGAGTTCTTACTTGCCTCCCTCTCAGAGGGAGGGGGACCACGCAGTGGTGGAGGGAGTGTGCTTCAGATGAAAGGACACTCCCCCAGTCAGCTGACGCTGACAGCCCCCTCTGGGAGGGGGCCAAGTTTTTCTATGTTAAGGTAACTGATTATGAAGGACAATGTACTCTTTTTGAATATGTTTGCCCTCTACGAGCCGAAGGAGGAGCA
>JAFQSI010000140.1 GCA_017409645.1 Oscillospiraceae bacterium
GAGACGCGTCTTGCCTACCTCCGGGGCCTGCAGCAGCGGCGGGAGGAGGTCCTGCGCTCCATCGACACCCAGGGCAAGCTGACGGAGACGCTGACCGCCGCCGTCAACGCCGCCCAGACCCTGGCCGAGGTGGAGGACCTGTACCGGCCCTTCAAGCCCAAGCGCCGGACCCGGGGCACCATGGCACGGGAGAAGGGACTGGAGCCCCTGGCCGCCGCCCTGCTCCGGCAGGACGGCAAGAGCCCGGAGTCCCTTGCAAAGAGTTATGTCAACTCCGAGAAGGGCGTGAACACCCTGGAGGAGGCCCTGGCCGGTGCCTCCGACATCATCGCCGAGGACCTGAGCGACGATCCTGCCATCCGCCGGGAGCTGCGCAGCCTCTACCACCGCCGGGGCAGCCTGGGCTGCCGGGCCGCAGACCCGGACGCCGATTCCGTCTACCGGCTGTACTACGATTTCAATGTCCCCGTCCACCGGCTCCAGGACCACCAGATCCTGGCCATGAACCGGGGCGAGAAGGAGGGCTTCCTGAAGCCCGCCCCCGCCCTGCCCGCCGGTGTGGGCTCCGCGCTGGTGTGCCATGCGGCCCTGAATCCCCGCAACCCCAGCGCCTTCGTCCGTCGGGCCGCCGAGGACGCCTTCGACCGGCTGATCGAGCCTTCTGTATCCCGGGAGATCCGCGCAGAGCTGACGGACCGGGCCGCAGCGGGTGCCATCCGCAATTTCGCCCTGAATCTGCGGCCCCTGCTGATGCAGCCGCCGGTGAAGGGCTTCGTGACCATGGGCCTGGACCCCGGCTACCGCAACGGCTGCAAGGTGGCCGTCGTCGACCCCACCGGCAGGGTCCTGGACACCACCGTGGTCTACCCCACCTTCTCCGAGCGCAAAAAGCAGGAGGCCATTGACACCCTCTCCCGGCTCATGCGCCGCCATAAGGTCCGCCACATCGCAATCGGCAACGGCACCGCCAGCCGGGAGACGGAGGCCATGACCGTGGAGCTGCTGAAGAGCTTCCCCGACGCCGCCTACGCCATCGTCAGCGAGGCAGGCGCCTCCGTCTACTCCGCTTCGCCCCTGGCCGCCGAGGAGTTCCCCGACTTCGATGTGAACCTGCGCTCCGCCGTCTCCATCGCCCGGCGGCTCCAGGACCCCCTGGCGGAGCTGGTGAAGATCGACCCCAAGGCCATCGGCGTGGGCCAGTACCAGCACGACTGCCCCCAGAAGGAGCTGTCCGCAGCCCTGGACGCGGTGGTGGAGGACTGCGTCAACGCCGTGGGCGTGGACCTGAATACCGCATCCGCAAGCCTTTTGCGCCGGGTATCCGGCCTGACGGCAACGACCGCGAAGAACATCGTCGCCTACCGGGAGGAGAACGGCCCCTTCGTCACCCGGTCCCAGCTGAAAAACGTCCCCAAGATCGGCCCCAAGGCCTTCCAGCAGTGCGCGGGCTTCCTGCGGATCCCCGAGAGCGCCGACGTCTTCGACCGGACCGGCGTCCACCCCGAGAGCTACGCCGCCGCCTGGTATCTGCTCAAGTACTGCGGCTACACCCCCAAGGATGTCCCCCACAACCTGACCGAGCTGGACAAGCGGATCGCCCAGCTGGGCCCGGAGAAGCTGGCCCAGGCCTGCAAGGTGGGCGTTCCCACCCTGCTGGACATCGCCCGGGAGCTGCAGAAGCCCGGCCGGGACCCCCGTGACGAGCTACCCAAGCCCATCCTGCGCAAGGATGTACTGGACATCAAGGATCTGAAGCCCGGCATGGTCCTGACCGGCACCGTCCGCAACGTCATCGACTTCGGTGCCTTCGTCGACATCGGTGTCCACCAGGACGGCCTGGTCCACATCTCCCAGATCGCGAATCGCCGCCTGAAGCACCCCAGCGAGACCCTCACGGTCGGCGACATCGTCCGCGTGTGCGTCCTCGACGTAGACGAAAAGCGCGGCCGCATCAGCCTGACCATCAAGGGCGTCCCCAGGGAATGAAACACCCCTGTAGGGCGGGGTCATGACCCCGCCGACCAGCTTGGTCTACTGCCCTGAGCCTGACAGTGGCACTATCCTCCGTCCTTAAAGAGTGGGTACTGCAATTCCGGCAGTACCCACATTTCTCATTCCGAGGGTCCTTCAAGGATCTCCGGCGGGAATTCCAGACTCTGGATCCAACGGAGGATCTCCAAGGTCAGAAAATGTCTGCTCACCGGCAATTCCCGCTCTCCCTTCTCAAAATGCACACACGCCGGTGTATCCGGTTTGCGGCTTTTCAGTCGCGGAAACACACAATGCCCACAGCAGACCGCTGTGCAGGATTGTTCATCCAAAACATAGTGCCGGTGAAAATGCATGCATTGTCCGCAACAATCGTTTTTCACTCCACCACCTCCTTCCGTTTTCCAACAGCATACACGGATCTCTACCGGAATAGCATAGCATAGAATTTATCACTCAGTTGCTATTTAGAGTTATAAACTCTCAATCTTCCATATCATCGATCAAAAAAGTAAGGGCCGCACCCAGCCGGGTGCGGCCCTTTTCATGCAATTGCGTTTTAAGCTTCCTCGGGGAACTGATACCGCGCGGTATAGACGCCGATGCGCTGGTTGTACTTGACGGACTCGTCCAGCTCGCCGGCGCGCAGGGCGTTCAGGTACTCGTGGACCTCCATCTTGTCCGCAGCGGACTGGAGCATCTCCACGGCCACGTTGGAGCAGTGGTCGGCGATGCGCTCGTAGGAAGTCAGCAGATCGTCCAGCACGAAGCCGTACTCGACGGTACACTTGCCGTCGCGCAGGCGGCGGACATGGCGGCTCTTGACCTCCCGGACCAGAGCGTCGATGACCTCCTCGTGGGGCTCGATC
>JAFQSI010000141.1 GCA_017409645.1 Oscillospiraceae bacterium
GTTTCCATGGGCGCGGTGGTCCCGGCGGGCTTGGAGCCACAGGCGCACAGCATCAGGCACGCCGCCAGCACCAGACAGAGCAAACGTTTCATATGCAGTTCTCCTTTCCTTTGTGTCAACTCCATTGTACCTGATTTCGGAGAAAATGTCACCTGAATAATTCTGAAGCTGCAGAGCCGGTTAAGTCAGCAGCGACCTCTCTTGCCTCCCCCACAGGGGGAGGGGAACCGCGAAGCGGTGGTGGGGGTGTGCTTCCAACGAAGGGACACTCCCCCAGTCAGCTTCGCTGACAGCCCCCTCTGAGAGGGGGCCAAGCGTGCGCCTCCCTGTTTTGTTACTTCAAGACCATAAAATGCACAAGCTTCCAAGTCTGTCTGGGCAGAGTCAGATCCCCTCCGGAAATCTTGTACAAATCGTGAACTTTTTTATGCATTTCCGGAAACTTTCCCCCGTACTATTGACTTGCAGCGGAAAGTTTGCTAGAATTCACTTCGTTAAGGGAGTAGTCGCCGCTGCGGCGGGATACGTCAACATCCTGAGCGAAGCTCTGGCGTATCTTAATTGACGAGACTTGCACCCAGCAGGCTCGGTTTACCCCTTTGCGGTACCCCCGGGCCCAATTGTGAGCTTGGAGGTATTTTTTATGGGTTTCGGAGAGCTGCTGGTGCTGGCAGTGGGCGTGAGCATGGATGCCTTTGCCGTGTCCATCTGCAAGGGTCTGGCGATGCAGAAGGCCACCCCCGGCGGTATGGCCATCGTGGGCGGCTGGTTCGGCGGATTTCAGGCGCTGATGCCCCTGATCGGCTTCTACCTGGGCACCCTGTTCGCCTCGGCCATCGAGGCCGTGGACCACTGGGTCGCCTTCGGTCTGCTGGGCGTCATCGGTGCGGGCATGCTCAAGGAGGCCCTGGAAAAGTCCGACGAGTGCTGCTGCTGCGCCGATGAGCATAACGCCGACCTGGGCGCGAAGACCATGGTCGTCCTGGCTGTGGCCACCAGCATCGACGCGCTGGCCGTGGGCATCTCCCTGGCCATGGCGGGCGGCGTCAACATCTGGCTGTCCATTCTGCTGATCGGTCTGACCACCTTCGGCTTCTCCGCCGCGGGCGTGAAGATCGGCAGTCTGTTCGGCGCGGCCTTCGAGAAAAAGGCCCAGCTGGCCGGCGGTCTGATCCTGATCCTGATCGGCACCAGGATCCTGCTGGAGCATCTGGGAGTGATCGGATGAAAAAGCACGTCCTGACCGTCCTCATCTGCCTGAATCTGGCCCTCATCTGGGGCAATTCCCTGATGGACGCCCAAAATTCCAACGCCGTCAGCGGCGGGGTGCTGGCCTTCCTGGGCCGGTTCCTGCCCTTCCTGCTGACGGAGGCGGGCCACGCCTTCCTGCGCAAGGCCGCCCATTTTTCCGAATTCGCGCTGCTGGGTCTGCTCTTCTGCGGCAGACACGCCCTGGTACGGCGGGAAACACCCGTCCATCTGCTGGGCTTCGGCATGGCCGTGGCCTGCATCGATGAGACGATCCAGATCTTCACGCCGGGAAGGGCCTCGAGCCTGATCGACGTGTGGATCGACACCTCGGGCTTTGTCCTTGGACTAGTCGTGATTTATCTTGCATATACTATCAAAAACAAAATCATAATCAAAGGAGAACCAACAACATGAAGAAACTTGCTCTGTTCCTGTCTCTGGTCCTGCTGCTGACCGCCTGCGGCTCCAAGCCCGCCGAGACCACCGCTCCCGCCGCTGCCACCGCTCCCGAGGGCACCTGCCAGGAACTGATGGACAAGCTGTATGAGAATGTCACCGTGGAGCTGCCCCTGATGACCGAGACCACCGAGACTTCCCTGTCCGACGCTGAGATGTTCGCCTATATCACCGGTCTTCAGAACAACGAGGGCGTGGCCGATGTGGCCGTGTCCCTGCCCATGATGGGCGCCCAGGCCTACCACGTCGTCATGGTCCGCGGCGAGTCCGCCGAGAAGGCCACCGAGCTGGCCCAGTACCTGTTCGACAACGCCGACATGGCCCGCTGGGTCTGCGTCCAGGCCACCGAGAAGCAGGCTGTCGTCTGCGGCGACCTGGCCCTGTTCGTCATGCTCGATCCCCAGTACGGCGTCACCTCCGACCAGATCGTCGAGGGCTTCACCACCGTCTGCGGCGGCACCGTCGATACCATCATCAAGTAATCATTTCGCCCGGACCACCCTGGTCCGGGCGATTTTTATCCCCGTTTCGCGTAGGGGCAATTCAAACAACATCCCACCCGGTTTCGGGTGGGATGTTGCTTTATCGGATCCGTTTTCCGTTGAGGACGGCTTCTGTCAGTCTGTCATGGTCGTAGCGCAGCTTCAGCAGGAAGAAGGGCTCGTTTTTCCACAGCAGGTCCAGGAAGATCTGGTCCCCCTCCCATTTGGGCAGCTGATCCAGAAATGCCCGGTCGACCCATTGCAGGTCCCCCTCGTCGCATTCTTTCAGCTCCCCCTCGAAGCCGTCGGCGGTGAACAGGTACATGAATTCCCCGTCCCCGGGATTTTCCGTCAGGAAGGTGACCACGCCCCGGCAGCGCCAGGAGGTCAGCGTCAGGCCCGTCTCCTCCTTCGCTTCCCGCAGCAGGCACTCGTCGGGGGATTCCTCCCCCTCGAATTTGCCGCCGATGCCGATCCACTTGTCCTTGTTGATGTCGTTCTGCTTCTTGACCCGGTGGAGCATCAGCACCTGCTCGCCCCGGGTGATGTAGCACAGGGTGGTATTCTTCATGGCTCCTCCTGTCTGTGGACCAGGCGGATGGCCCGGTGCAGATTTTCGATGCGGATCTCCTCCCGGCCCTCGGCCCGCTCGCCGTCCAGGGTCCAGTCCACCTCCGGCGACTGGCGGATGGTCAGGCTGGAGACGCTGCGGAAGGTGATGGCGGCGCAGTCATAGGTCTGGGTCTGCAAAGCCTGGACGCAGGCGGCCAGCTCGGACATATCCCGCGGCATCCGCACCAGCGTCACCTCGAATTTTCCGTCCCGCAGATCCACCAGCCTGGGATTCAGGTTGATGACGCCGCCGACGGAGGTGGAATTGGACACGGCTCCGAAGACGAATTCATCCCGGATCTGCTCCCCGTCCAGCTCCAGCTCCATGGGGATCTTGCGGATCTGGGGCAGCTCCTGGATGCCCGAGAGGACATAGGCCAGATGGCCCAGGGCGTTTTTCAGATTCTGGGGCGTGGTATAGGACACCCGGGTGAAGGCTCCGAAGGAGGCCACATAGGAGAAGTACCGGCCGCACCACCGGCCCACATCGTAGGTCACGGCCTGCCCCTCCACGATATCCCGGGCCGCCTGGACCAGATCCATCGACAGCTTCAGCGTGGCGGCAAAATCATTGGTGGAGCCGCAGGGGATATAGCCCACGGGGCAGTCGGCCCCCGCGGACAGCAGGCCGCTGATCGTCTCGTTCAGGGTCCCGTCGCCGCCGGCACAGACGACGAGGTCGTAGTCCTTCGCCCGCTGGGCGACGATCCCGGTGCCGCTGCCGGGGCCGGTGGTCATGAAGACCGTGACCTCATAGCCGCCGTTGTTGAAGATCGTGATGATATCCGCCAGGTAGCGGCTGCATTTGCGCTGTCCGGCGTTGGGATTCACGAGGAATAGGAGTTTGCGCATGATGTTCTGATCCCTCCAGATCGATAGCATATTGCCTCTATTATATCACCACAACCGAAAAGAGCAAGCATGCCGGGTAATTTTTCAGAATTGCTTCACAATTCTTTGCCGTCCGGGCAGCGAATAACCGCCTCCCGACCCGGGTAAGCTACCGGGAAAGGAGGCGGTTTTTTTGGTGGTCTTCCGGACCTTTCTGTTTTATTTCGCCCTGATCGCGGTGATCCGCGGCCTGGGCAAGCGGCAGGTGGGGCAGATGGAGCCGTCGGAATTCGTGGTGACCATGCTCATCGCCAATCTGGCGTCGGTGCCCCTGGAGGACTGGTCCATCCCGGTCTGGGGCGGGCTGGTGCCCATGGCCATCGTCTTCCTCTGCGAGCGGCTCATCTCCCTGTTGTGCCTGAAGAGCATCCGGGCCCGGCGGCTGCTGTGCGGCAAGCCGGTGATCCTCATCGAGAACGGGCGGCTGGTGGAGGAGAATCTGCGCCGGACCCGGGTGAATCTGGACGAGCTGAGCGGACACCTCCGGGAGCAGGGGGTGCTGTCCGTCGAGAAGGTCCAGTTCGCCATATTGGAGACGAACGGCTCCGTCACCGTATTCCCCTTCACGCAGCACAAGCAGGAGCTGCCCTACACCGTCATCTCCGACGGGCGGATCTTGACCGGGAATCTGGCGCTTCTTGGCAGGGATGAGCAGTGGCTGCGCCAAAAGCTCCACGGAAAGGGCCTGACGCCCGGTCAGGTGCTGCTCATGACGCTGACACAAAGCGGGGATATCGCCGTCTTTCCGCGGTCTTCCAACCAGATTTAGTAGAAAATCCTGGATTTTGACGACTACATCTTGTGTTTCGACAGCATTTTTGCGGAAAGCGTGGTATTATGCAGATGCGTCGAAGGACTTTAGGCGCACCACCGCCACCGTGGCGTCGTCTCCATCCTTCGCCCCCTGCTCCACGATCGCCGCCGCCAGTCCCCCGGGCGACGGCTCCGGAGCCGTCCATGATGTGCGCAGGAGCGTGTCCTCTCCCGCGCCGTCGCTGAGCAGAATCAGCACCTCTCCCCCTCCAAGGGACAGCCGATCCACCGTCTCCCGGGCCTGCTGGCTCAGACCCGGAGGAGGTCCGGCTGTCCCGATTTTTCTGAGCTGACCGTTTTTCAGCAGGTAGCTGCTGGCCGCGCCCCATTTGTAGATGGTCCCCAGGCCCGTGTCCAGCTGCAGCCGCACCAGATCCACCGTGGTGCAGCCCCCCAGCTCCCGCAGCACCGCCAGGGAGTTGAAGCTGCGCAGGGCGTATTCCGCCGGAAGCCCCGCCGTCAGCAGCTGCTTGAGCAGCTCGGCGGCCTCCCGGCTCTCGGCGGCGGCTCCGGCCCCGGTGCCCATGCCGTCGCACAGGAGGATGTAGTATTCGTTCCCCGGTCCGGGGAACCAGATGCATTTGTCCCCGTTCTCCTGCCGGTGGCTCCTGGTGGACAGGGCCACCTCCGCCCGGTACCGGGGCTGCCGACGGCTCTCCTTTTTCCCCAGCTCCCCGGCGAGATTCTGGAGAAAATCCGCCAGAAATGCATACTGGTCCCGGGCGGCGCACTGGTAGCTCTCCAGACGGCGGCGGTCCCCCTTCATCCGCCGCAGCTGCTCCTGTCCCCGGCGCAGCTCGTAGAGGAGGCGGCCGGGCTTTTTGCAGCCCCTGGGCAGGTCCTCCTCGGACAGGCCCGGCTGCTCCAGCAGACTCTCGGGCAGCTTTTCCAGCCTTCCCTTGCAGCCCCGGCGCTCGGGACACAGGTCACAGGCCGCCCGTCCGGCCCGGTCCGCCACCGCCGCCCGGTCCGGCTGGACCGGAGCCGTCAGCAGCAGGGTCTGCTCCATGTGCCGCAGGGCCATGGACAGCTGCTCCAGCCGCAGCTGGGCCACCGCCGTATCCCCCCGGCGCTGCTTCGGCTCCAGCTTTCCAAGGCCCGGCAGCCAGACCCGGACCATGCCCCCCAGCAGCAGCCCCGGCACCGGGGCCAGATCAAACCGGCCCCCCAATGCCATCACCGGCAGGTAGGCCAGGGCCGGTGCGGCGGCGTCCAGCCACCGGGGCCGGTTCGGCAGCAGCCGCAGGCAGAAGCCCAGACACAGTACCCCGGTCATGCCCACCCGGCTGACCCGGGCCAGATCCAGTCCCAGGCCCGCCAGCACCGCCGAGGCCAGGGCCCCCTGGGCCCCCAGGTATCCCGCGGCAAGGGTCCCCAGATTGACCCCCAGAAACAGGATCTGCCCCAGCGCCAGCACCAGCAGCCCCTGGGCCAGCCAGTCGGCCCAGCTCCCCCGCCGCTGGAGCCAGGCCCGGAAGATCAGCGTGGACCCGATGGAAAGCCCCACCCGCAGCAGATAGATGCGCACCGGCGTCTGATCCGAGAACCGGAACAGAAACAGCACCCCGCTCCCGGCCACGATCACCGACGCACAGGCCGGGAGCATCAGGCTCTGCCGGCGGCTGATCCCCGCGTCCCCCAGAAGCAGACTGACCAGCAGTCCCAGGGCCATCCACGCGACCCCCTGCCAGGCCCCGCCGCCCCAGAACCACAGGTACCCCAGACTGCCCCCCACCGCCGCAGCCACCCCATTCCAGCCGCCCCGGCCCGCGCACAGCAGCCCCAGGGCCAGGGGCTGGAAGCTCCGCTCCAGACTGGCCGCCGCCAGGACGAAGCCCCCGGTGAACCATCCCGCCAGAGCCGCCCCCCGCCGTCCCGACTCGCTGCGCACAAACCGCCGTGCCGTCCGCAAAAGCGCCGCCCGTGTCCCGTTTTTCATCATAAGTACCACTGCCTTTCTTCGATGTTTGCTTTGAAATCTGAGAGAATATCTCCTCCTGCTGCGGATCAATCGGAAACATACCGTATATCAGCTGCGTACTGTGCCGCCTTCGGCGGTCACCCACATCAGTCAGGAAATCGCATAAAGCGATTTCCTGACAGCTTCTCCCTCAAGGGAGAAGCCTTTGTCGAAACCTTCCTGCTGTGCAAGAAAACGGATAAGTTCCGATGCGGGACATAATGGCTTCTCCCCTCGGGGAGAAGCTGTCATGGATGCCGCCGGGCATCCATGACTGATGTGGGGCACCGCCGAAGGCGGCGGTTCGGTACGAAGTTGAAGATGTTCTCCCCATGCAGAAAAAATCCTACCACTTCCCCCGGAATAATGCTGTCGGAAAGACCAAAGCCGAAAGAATAATCTTGCCTTTGGCGGCCTTTGCGTGCTATAATGACAATGACCGCGTCTGCGCGTTACTTATAGATGTTGGAGGGAACTGCCATGGCAGTGGAATATGAACTGAAATACCGGGCCACGCCGGAGATCCTGGAGAAGATCCAGGCCGACTTCCCCGGAGACTATACCGTCACGGAAATGACGACCACCTATTATGACACCCCCGGCGGCGATCTGGCCAAGCTCTTCTGGACCCTGCGCCACCGCCGGGAGGGCGAGAAGCATATGTGTACCCTGAAGACCCCCGGCGGTCTGGACGGCCGGAGCGAATACGAGTGGGCCTGCGAGGACATCCACGAGGCCATCCCCCATATGTGCCGGCTGTCGGGCAGCAATGCCCTGGCCCAGCTGGTGGAGCGGGGACTGGTGGAGACCTGCGGCGCCCGGTTCACCCGGACGGCCCGGCGCTTCACTGCCGGCTCCACCGTCACCGAGCTGGCTCTGGATGCGGGCGTGCTGGTCAACGGGGAGAAGGAGGAGCCCTTCGCCGAGCTGGAGGTGGAGCTGAAGCGGGGCTACCGGGAGGAGACGGACATCATCGGCTACCTGCTGGCCGCATCCTACGAGCTGACCCCGGAGAACAAGTCCAAATTCCAGCGGTCCCGGGAACTGGGGGCGAAGTGATGGCCTTTGATTCCCTGTTTGCGCGCTATGACCGGCTGGTGATCCTGGACACCGAGACGACGGGCCTGAACTACAGCCGGGACGAGATCATCGAGTTCTCCGCCGTGGCGGTGGAGCGGGTGGACGGCGTCCACAAGGTGGTCCGGGAGTATGACCAGCTGGTTTCCCTGAGCCCCGGCGGCTTTGTCCCCCCGAAGATCGAGCAGCTCACCGGCATCTCCACCCAGGACCTGCGGGAAAAGGGCGTGGCCAAGACCCGGGTCTGCCGGGACATCGCCGAGCTGATCGCGGGAAATACCCTTCTGCTGGCCTACAACGCACATTTCGACCTGAGCTTCCTGTTTTACATGCTGCTCCGGGACGGGGATCCGCGGATCCTGAAGGGCAAGGACAAGCTGGACCTTTTGACCGTCTACCGGGACCGCCACGACTACCCCCACCGGCTGGCAAATGCCATCGAAGTCTATGGTCTGACGGGCAGGGTCGTCAACTCCCACCGGGCCATCGACGATGTCATCGCCACCGTGGCGGTGATGGAGGAGATGGAGCGCGAGCGGCCCGATCTGGACAAATACATCAACATTTTCGGCTACAACCCCAAATACGGCGTCGAGGGCAAGCCCATCGGCTCCGTCACCTACAAGCCCCAGCCCTACCGGCCCGCCAGGCCGCTGTACGAGATTTGAGATTGAAGAGTGGAGAGTGGAGATTTTTCTCCACCGCATCCCTGATCTCCAATCTCCAATCTCCACTCTTCACTCTCTTCGCAACAGGTGGTATTTATGAAACAATTCCTTCTTGAGATTTGTGTCGATTCCTTTGAGTCTGCCCGGCGGGCGGCTGAAAACGGCGCCGACCGGCTGGAGCTTTGCGGCGACCTGCTGGTGGGCGGCCTGTCTCCCAGTCCCTTCCTGATCGAGCAGGTGGTATCCCGGATCAAGACCCCGGTGAACGTGCTGCTGCGGCCCCGGTTCGGGGATTTCTGCTTCACCGACGAGGAGAAGGAGATCCAGCTGCGGGAGATCGAATTCTGCGCAAAGACCGGCGTCAACGGCGTGGTCATCGGCGCGCTGACCCCGGACGGCGAGCTGGATGTGCCCTTTCTGAGCCGCTGCATGGCCGCGGCGGGGGATCTGGAGGTGACGCTCCACCGGTGCTTCGACGTGTGCCGGGATGGCTTTGAAGCCATCGAAACGGCCTGTGACTTAGGGATCCAGACCATCCTGACCTCCGGCCAGCGGGCCACCGCCCCCGAGGGCGTGGAGAATCTGAGGGCCCTCCGGAAATTTGCCGCCGACCGGATCCACCTGATGGCGGGCTCCGGTGTCTGCGCCGCCAACATCCCCCAGCTTCACCGGGAGACGGGCATCCGCCATTTCCACCTGTCGGCGAAACGGAGCGAGCCCGGCCCCATGCGCTTTCGCCGGGAGGGCGTACCCATGGGTCTGCCCATGGCCAGCGAATTCGACCGCCAGTACGCCGATCCGGACACCGTCCGCGCCGCAAGAGCCGCGGTGGACAGCCTGAAATAATGCATCAAGCCCGGCTCAAAGAGCCGGGCTTTCAGTGTGTAGAAAAAGGCTTGTCATTGCGAGGAGGGCGCAGCCCGACGTGGCAATCCGTACTCCGGAATGTTTCCATTTTGGTCGTAGTGCGTCCAAAACCGTGAGGTTTTGGGGATGCGGATTGCCACGGGCTTCGCCCTCGCAATGACAGTTCTTTTTGAAATCGAGGTTCTTCGAAAGCCTGAGCCCACCGCATAAGCGGTGGGCTCAGGCTGCTTCTTATTCGCTGCGGTTTGTCCGCTGCTGCTCCAGATAGATCAGCAGCACCGCGATATCCGCAGGGCTGACGCCGGAGATACGTCCGGCCTGGCCGATGGACATGGGCCGGATCTCCTGAAGCTTCTGCCGGGCCTCGATGCGCAGGCCGGTGATGGCGCTGTAATCCAGGTCGGCGGGGAGGGCCTTGCTTTCCTCGGCCTTGAACTGGGCCACCTGCTTCTCCTGCCGGGCCAGATATCCGGCGTACTTCACCTGGATCTCCACCTCGGCGCATACCTCCGCGGGGAGGTCGGGCCGGGAATGATCGAAGGGAGCCAGATCGGCATAGGTCACCTGGGGCCGCCGCAGGAGGTCCGCCAGGCGTGCGGAGGAGGCCACGGGGGCAGAGTCATATTTGGCAAGCATCCCGTTCAGCTCGTCAGAAGCCGGAACGCCGTTGGCTTCCAGGCGATTGCACTCCCGGCGGACTGCCTCGTATTTTGCGTTGACGGCTGCCAGCCGTTCGTCGGATACCAGGCCCACCCGGTGGCCGATGTGTGTCAGCCGCTGGTCGGCGTTGTCCTGGCGGTGCAGGAGCCGGTACTCCGACCGGCTGGTCATGATCCGGTAGGGCTCCAGCGTGCCCTTGGTCACCAGATCGTCGATGAGGATGCCGATGTAGCTGGTGTCCCGGGTCAGGATCAGGGGCTCCCGGCCCTTTAATTTCAGGGCCGCATTGATGCCCGCCACCAGACCCTGGACGGCGGCTTCTTCATAGCCCGATGTCCCGTTGAACTGGCCCGCGCCGTAAAGACCGGAGATCTTCTTCAGCTCCAGGGTGGGCAGCAGCTCGGTGGGATCGATGCACTCGTACTCGATGGCGTAGGCCGGGCGCATCATCTCGGCGTTTTCCAGGCCGGGGATGGTGCGCATCATCTGAAGCTGCACATCCTCGGGCAGGGAAGAGGAGAAGCCCTGGATGTACAGCTCCTCGGTGTCCAGGCCGCAGGGCTCGATGAAGAGCTGGTGCCGCTTTTTGTCGGCGAAGCGCTCCACCTTCGTCTCGATGCTGGGGCAGTACCGGGGACCCACGCCCTGGATGGTACCGTCGAACATGGGGGAGCGGTGGAAATTCTCCCGGATGATCCGGTGCGTCTCCTCGTTGGTGTAGGTCAGGTGGCAGACCGCCCGGTTTTGAAGCTTATGCTCCGTCCGGAAGGAGAAGGGCTCGATGGTATCGTCGCCGGACTGCAGCTCCATTTTGGAAAAATCCACGCTGCGCCGGTTGATCCGGGGGGGCGTGCCGGTCTTGAACCGCCGCAGGGGCAGCCCCAGCTTCCGGAGATTCTCGGCAAGACCGATGGAGGCATGCATGCCGTCGGGTCCGGAGGGGTAGACCGACTCGCCGGTGATGACCGTGGAATCGAGATAGGTGCCCGTGGCGATGATGATTGCCTTCGCGTCATAGTGGGCGCCGAGCATGGTGTTCAGGCCCGTGACCGCGCCGCCCTGCACATCGACGGAGACGATCATCGCCTGCTTCAGCTCCAGGTTTTCCGTCTGCTCCAGAACGTGCTTCATATAATTCTGGTAGGCCCGGCGGTCGGCCTGGGCCCGGAGGGAGTGGACCGCAGGGCCCTTGCCCTTGTTCAGCATCCGGTACTGGATGCAGCAGTGGTCCGCGGCAATGCCCATCTGGCCGCCCAGGGCGTCCAGCTCCCGGACCAGATGGCCCTTGCCGGTGCCGCCGATGGCGGGGTTGCAGGGCAGATTCGCCACCGCGTCCAGATTGATGGTGAAAAGAATGGTGTGCAGCCCCAGCCGGGCAGCGGCCAGCGCCGCTTCGATCCCCGCATGACCGGCACCAATGACGGCAACATCACAGCTGCCTGCATAATAAGACATAGATTACCTCCAGATTGGAGAGTGGAGATTGGAGAGTGAAGATCAATTATCTCCAATCTTCACTCTTCACTCTTCAATCTCCGCCTTTCGTTCTTCCTGCGGAAGAACGAAAGGCTTGCAGACCACCTCGCACCGGTTGATGGGAGTGCCCAGGGCGTGGAATTTTTCCTCGTAGCCGGTGGTGATGCCTACGATGCCGTTGGCGTGGAGATCCCGGGTCAGATTCCTGACCTCCAGACCGCAGGCTGCGAATTCTTCCACAGAGAACTCGAACAGAGGTGCATTGTCGGTCTTGAAGTGGAACTCGCCGCCGGTCTTGACGACCCGGCAGTACTTGTCCAGGAAGCCCCGATGGGTCAGGCGGCGCTTGGCGTTCTTCTTCCGGGGCCAGGGGTCGGGGAAGTTGATGAACAGCCGGTCGATCTCCTCACGGTCAAAGATCTCCTCGATGTTGGCAACGTCCATGTCGATGTAGAAGACGTTGGTCAGGTTCATGGACTGGGCCTTCTCCATGGCGACGACCATGGCCTCCCGGCACCGCTCCACGGCGATCATCAGCACATCGGGGTTGGCCGCAGCCGTCTCGGCGGTGAACTTGCCCTTGCCGCAGCCGACCTCCACCCAGAGGGCGGTGGCGTCGGGCTTCAGGCTCCGCCAGTTGCCCTTCAGCTGGGCGGGCTCCGCGATCCGCAGGGCGGCGCAGCGCTCCATCCGGCTGTCCAGGTTCTTCATTTTACGCATTCTCATATATCAGTTCCTCCTGAGAGATAGATTCGATCTCTTGGCCCCCTCCCAGAGGGGGCAGTCTGCGAAGCAGACGGGGGAGTGTTCTTCCCCCGGAGGCACACCCCCACCACCGCTTCGCGGTCCCCCTCCCCCTGTGGGGGAGGCAAGCTTGGCTTAACCAATATACTATATCAGACCTTTTTTCCGATGTCAAAGAAAATCGGGATATTTCCCGAAAAACCGGGCAAGCTATGTTCGAAACACTCGAAAAAGTCCGGTAGAGCGGCGATTCTACTACGGGTAGAGTCAAGTCGTTGAAATCTCAACGACCCGGGGATAGACTTTTTTTCATTCTACGGCTATGATGTTACCCGTTCGGAGGGCCTGTGCAACCGGGCCCGCAAGCATTTTTGTTTTCCATAAAGGAGTGTTTCCTATGTTTCAAATTCTGACCGATTCGAGCTGCGACCTGTCCGCGGAGCTGGCGGCCCGGCTGAAGCTGGACGTCGTCTCCCTGAGCATTGAGATGGACGGCGTTGTCTACACCGGCAGCGATATGAGCCCCAAGGAGCTGTACGACCATCTGCGCGGCGGCAAGCTGCCCAAGACCTCTGCCGTCAACCCCGAGGGCTGGGCCGCCGCCATGCGCCCCAGACTGGAAGCGGGCCTGGACCTGCTGGTGCTGGCCTTCTCCTCCGGTCTGAGCGCCACCTACCAGAGCGCCGTCATCGCCGCCGAGGAGCTGCTCGAGGAGTTCCCCCACCGGAAGCTCATCGTCATCGACACCCTCTGCGCCTCCCGGGGCCAGGGCCTGCTGGTCTATTCCGCCGCGAAGCTCCGGGACGAGGGCCGTTCCATCGAGGACACCGCCGCCTGGGTCGAGGACCACAAGCGGAATGTCTGCCACTGGGTCACGGTGGAGGATCTGATGCACCTCAAGCGCGGCGGCCGCATCGGCGCCGCCACCGCCGTGGTGGGCACCATGCTGAACATCAAGCCCATCATCCGGGTGGATGACGCGGGCAAGCTGGAAAATCTGGCCAAGTGCCGGGGCCGCAAGGCAGCCCTGAACTACCTGCTGGACCGGATGGCCGAGAGCTGGATCCCCGAGCTGAACGACACCGTCTACATCGGCCACGGCGACTGCATGGCCGACGCCGAATACCTGAAAGCTGGCATCCTGGAGCGCTTCGGCGACAGGGAGGTCCTCATCGACTACGTCGGCGCCGTCATCGGCGCCCACACCGGCCCCGGCGTGGTGTTCATCGCCTTCTACGGCAAGCAGCGGTAAATCCCTGGCTCCCCCCGAGGGGAGGCTTTCAAGAGAAATCCCCCTACATATCTACTGTAGGGGGATTTTTTATGCGCAGGGATCTGGGATTGTTTGCCTTTGGGGGCGGGGCCTATGTGGCGCTGGAGCTTCTGTACCGGGCCAGGAGCCACTGGACCATGTTTTTGCTGGGCGGCGGGTGCTTCCTCGCCATCGGCCGCCTGGGCAGACATCGTCCCCGGCTGCCCCTGCACAGGCAGGCGGTGCTGGGCAGCTGCATCTGCACCGGCGGGGAGCTGGTGACGGGGCTGGCCTTCAACCGGGATTTTTCCGTCTGGGACTACCGGGAGCTGCCCCTGAATTTCCGGGGGCAGATCTGCCTGCCCTTCTCCCTGCTGTGGATCCCGGTCAGCGCACTGGCCGCAGTCCTGTTCCGGCTGCTGGACCGGTCATGGACCTGAAATGCGCAAAGAATGTAGGGAACGGCCTGAAGTGCCGTTCCCTACAAAGATTTTCCGACAAACTGAAAGGGCGTGCCGAAGCACGCCCTCAGACTGTCGAAGAACCTATATTTCTGAGCGCACCGTAGGGGCGACCCTCGGTCGCCCACTGAAAAACAGCGTTTTTCGGATTTTCCGAAGGAAAATAAGCCTGTTTTCGCCTTACGGCGACAGATTTTGCTTTACAAAATCTGCGGGCGATCAAGGATCGCCCCTACGAGTACCTTTTTCGACACGCTGAGGGCGTGCCGAAGCACGCCCTTTTTGGTGTTTACTTGGTGCCGAAGATCCGGTCGCCGGCATCGCCCAGGCCGGGGACGATGTA
>JAFQSI010000142.1 GCA_017409645.1 Oscillospiraceae bacterium
CTGGAGACACAGGCCGCCTTGGAGAAAATGTGATTGTAGTGGGCACCGGCGTAGAGGGCCATCAGGCCGCCCATGGAGCTGCCGCCGATGCCGGTGAATTCCCGGTCGGGCAGGGTCCGGTAGTCCCGGTCGATCATGGGCTTGACCTCACGGACGATCCAGTCCATGGTCTTGCTGCCCATGGGGAAATACATGGCGAAGCGGGTGGTCAGCAGGGGACGGTAGGGCATATACTCGCTGAGCCGCTCGTCGCCCTCGTGGCCGCACTCGATGCCGACCAGGATCAGCTTCCGGTCCCACTTGTCCAGGAAGGTCTTCAGGCCCCAGCATTTGCCGTAGGTGGCGTCATCGTCGGAGAACAGATTGTGGCCGTCGAAGAAGTAGAGGACCGGGTAGCGGTCCATGCCGCTCAGGTAGTCGTCGGGGAGGTAGATGTGCAGGGGACGGTTCTTGCCCTTGGGGGTGTAGATGCAGTCGCGTTTGACGATCATGGGATAGGCTCCTTTTCGGTTTTTCCATAGTATAGCACAAACCGGTTGCATGCGCAACCGGTTTGTGTTGTGGGGATATTGGGAGGTCGGGTCATTCCTCCAGGAGCCGGAAAGCGATGGACTCGGCCTCGATGACACCGTCATAGGTGTAGCCCACCACCATGGCGCTGCCGCCGGTGTCCTGATCGGACATGTCCAGCAGGGTCATGGACCAACCGTCAAATTTGGCACAGATGCCATCGAGAACGAAGGGATATTCCGCATCCTGAAAGACCAGCGTGCCGGTGCCGTCCTCCAACAGCTCCAGATAGCCGTTGGACCGGGAGACGCTGCCGTAGAAGTCCATGTTTCCCTGCCAGCCGATGCTGCTGACGGCATAAACGCCGGGGGCGGGAGGATCGGGCAGGAAATCCTCAGGCAGGCTTTCGCCGGTGTAGGTGAAGTCCAGGAGCAGCTCCTCCTCCAGAACAAGGCCGCCGGCGCTGGGGGTGATGGCGGAGCCCATGAAGCTGGCGCCCTCCGGCGTCCAGGTCAGGACATGGGGGACGCCCATCATGGAGATCAGGCCGGAGCCGTCCTCCAGAAGCTGGATGTAGAACAGCATGGACGCGTAATCCTCGTTCACGGGCACATAGTAGCCGGGCCGGAGCTGGGGACCGACGGTGGTTTCGGGGACCGTCGCCGCCGGTGCGGTGGTCCCGGCGGGGGCGGCGGTACAGCCGCAGAGCAGCAGCACAGCCAGGGTCAGACACAGCAGTCGTTTCATGTAAACTCCTCCTTTGGAAAGGTTTGCTGTCATGATACCGGATATTGTACCGGATGTCAACCGGTGGGCCGCTTCAGGGAACGGGAACGAACCCGTACATCATCGCGCCGATGGTGTTGATGGCCAGATTTGCCGCGGCGTGGGCCAGCCAGCCCGGAAGGATGCTGCCCCGGCGGTCCAGATAATTGAAGATCAGCCCCCCAAGGAACAGCCCCAGCATGCACAGGGCGTACATCCACCAGGAGAACCAGCCGTCCAATATGGCGATGTGGTAGGCCGCAAAGGCGGCGGCGCTGACGACCATGGCGAAGGGCTCAGAAGCAAATTTGCGCAGCTCCAGATATCCAAGTCCCCGGAACAGCAGCTCCTCCAGACCGGAATTGACGATGCTGATATAGAGGGCTGCCCAGAGGAAATTCTCCCGGCGGATGCCCTCCTTGCCCAGCAGACCTGCTGCGATGGCGTCCAGATCGATGAAGGACCGGAAGAGGAGGAAGGCCCCCAGGATCACCCCATAGATCCCCGCGCCCAGGGCGGCGGCGGTGCCCAGCCCCTCCCGCCGGAGCAGGCCCCGGAGACTGCCCAGGTACAGCACCGTCCCCAGGAACAGCGCAGCCTTGACGGCGGATTTGACGACATAGCCCGGCTGGAACACCGTCTCCATCAGTGCCATGACCAGACAGGCCAGACAGATGCCCAGGATGATGCAAAAGGCTTTTCGATTCATAGGATCACGCTCCTTTGGTGTAATTTTACACTATGATAGGAAAAATTACAATACGGTTGGAGCGGAATTCAGAATTCTTAAGAAAAGACCCAAGACTGTCAAAGAACCGATTATGCGCGAAGCGCCTTGGCGCTCCCAGAGGGAGAGCCAAGGCGCTTTTTGACACGATGAAGCCCCGTGCCGGAGTTCGGCACGGGGCTGGGGTGGATCAACTTATTCGTCGTAACCCTTGGGGTTCTTGCTCTGCCAGTTCCAGGAGTCGCGGCACATGTCCTGCAGGTTCCGCTCGGCCTTCCAGTGGAGGACCTCGGCGCTCTTGGCGGGGTCGGCGTAGCAGCAGTCGATATCGCCGGGGCGGCGGTCCACGATCTCATAGGGAACGTTGACGCCGTTGGCATCGATGAAGGCATGGACCATGTCCAGGACGCTGTAGCCCACGCCGGTGCCCAGGTTGAAGACCTCGCAGCCGCTGTGGGCGTCGGCATAGCGGACGGCGGCCACATGGCCACGGGCCAGGTCGACCACATGGATGTAGTCCCGGACGCCGGTGCCGTCGTGGGTGTCGTAGTCGTTGCCATAGACGCTCAGGTGATCCCGGCGGCCGATGGCCACCTGGGTGATGTAGGGCATCAGGTTGTTGGGGATGCCGCGGGGATCCTCGCCGATCAGGCCGGACTCGTGGGCGCCGATGGGGTTGAAA
>JAFQSI010000143.1 GCA_017409645.1 Oscillospiraceae bacterium
CCTGCATGATGGGGATCAGGGATCTGGCATCCCGGACATACCGGGAGATGATCTCGTCCGTTTTACGGTAATAGGATTCGTCCAGCATGATATCAGTATTCCTCCTTGCTTTCGGCGGCCCGGGGCCGCGGATTCATGGCATTATGATACAGCACTTTTACTGATTTGTCTACAATTTTTATCGATATTTTTAGTCGTTTTCCCCGAACGTTTCATTGTCTCCTGTCTTTCGCGTCATATGCCGCAAATCCGATCATTTTCCTGTTTTTCCGGACTCAGGGGATAAAAAAGGGAGTGCCGCAATGCAGCACTCCCTTGGTTTTGTTCTGTTACCGGTCGATCACGATGCTTGCCGCACCGCAGATGCCCGCGTCGTTGCCCAGCTCAGCCAGGGCGAACTTGATGCCCCGGATGCCGGGCCATGCGTATTTCACGAAATAGGACTGGACCCGGTCCACCAGGAACTGGCCGGCCTTGGAAACGCCGCCGCCCAGGATGAAGATCTCCGGATCGATGACCGCTGCGGTGGCGGCCAGGGAATAGCCCAGGTAGTCGCAGAACTTGTCGAAGATCTGATCCGCCACCGGATCGCCGGCCTTGGCGGCATCCACCACATCCTTTGCGGTGACCTCGTCCAGCTCCCGCAGGGAGGTCTTCACCTCGCTGTCGGACAGGGCCAGCTTCGCCATGCGGACCAGACCCGTTGCGGAGGAGAACTGCTCCACGCAGCCCACCGCGCCGCAGCCGCAGGGCTGCCCGATCTCATCGTCCACATGGATGTGGCCCACCTCACCGGCGGCGCCTCTGGTGCCCGTGATGACCTTGCCGTCGACGATAATGGCAGCGCCGACGCCGGTGCCGATGGGGACGACCACCACATTCTTATAGCCTCTGGCGCCGCCTCTCCACATCTCGCCCAGGCCCGCCACATTGACGTCGTTGCCGCCCCTGGAGGGGAAGCCGGTCAGCTCGGTCAGCTCCTTTGCCACGGGCTTGTTCACCCAGTCCAGATTGGCGGGGCAGACCGCGACGCCGTCCTCAGTCACGGGGCCGGGGGTGCCGAAGCCCACGCCGGTCACGTCCTCCTTCGCAATGCCCTTCTCCTCCAGCTTTGCAGCGATGGCCGCCGCGATATCCGGAAGGACATGAGAGGATGCATCCTCCCTGCGCGTGGGGATCTGCCACTTGTCCAGCAGCTCGCCCTCCGTGGTAAACAGGCCCAGCTTTACAAAGGTTCCGCCAATGTCAACACCAAAGCAATATTTCATAAAAAATACCCACCTTCCAGATTTTTTCAATTTTCTTCCTGGGATATCCCAGGAGATAACGGCCGTTTTTATTGTAACAAAGGCCCCCGGTGAAGTCAAAGCGTATTTTCCGTTACAGTAGAAAATGGTATAAATCCCCCTGATTTACGCTCAAGGGAGGCTTTTTCCTCAGCGCTTCCCGAAGCTCACGGCGCAGACCGCTGCCGTCAGGGGCACCGCCAGCATGACGCCGATGGAGCTGGCCACTGCCGAGATGGCCTCCAGGCTCATGTACGCGGAGCTGAGCAGCTGCCAGGGCTGCAGGCCCAGGGAATAGATGTAGACGATGAGCGTCAGGCCGCTGCCCAGGATCGCCAGGATCAGGGTGTTGGTCATGGTGCCCACCATGTCCCGGCCGATGTTCATGCCGCTTTTCAGCAGCTCCTTCGCCGTCAGCTCCGGGTTCACCCGGGTCAGCTCCTGGACAGCGGAGGAGATGCTCATGGCCACGTCCATCACCGCGCCCAGGGCGCTGACGATGACGCCCGCGGTGACCAGGCCCGAGATGCCGATGCCGCTCTCGCCGGTCTGCCGCAGCTGGAGCAGGGCCTCGGCGTATTCCTGCCGGTAGCCGTCGATGCGCAGCAGCCACTGGGCCGTCAGGCCGAAGGCAGTCGCAAGGGCGATGCCCGCCAAAGTGCCCAGGCACGCGCAGACCGTCTTGCGCTCCACGCCGCCCAGGATCACGAAAGTGGCCGCCGTCACCAGCACCGCGATCAGGAAGGTGGTGGGGATGGTGGGCCAGCCCCGCAGCAGCAGGGGCAGCAGCACGAAGAGCAGTGCCGCCACGGTCAGACCCAGGCTTACAAGGCTCTTTAAGCCCACCTTTCCGCCCACCAGCACCGTCACCAGCAGGAAGGCCGCGACTACCATCAGCAATCCGGGGAAGCGGTCGTATTCATAGATGTAGCAGCGGACCGTGCCGTCTGCGTAGGTGGAAAGGCCCACGGTGACGCCGTCGCCCACGGCCATGGGCGTGCCGTAGATGGGGCCGACGGTATTCTCCGCCAGCATCTGCTGCCCGGCGTAGCGGCCGGTCTTCACCCGGACGATCAGGCTCTGGCTGCCTCGGAAATGATCCTCGGAGACGGGATCGGCCTCGGTGGAGTCCGACAGGATCTGCTCCACCACGGCATTTTCGTATTCCATATATTCCTCCGCTTCGGGCGCGGGCGTTTGGGCCGGATGGGCGGCGATAAACAGCCCGGCCAGGACCGCCAGCACCACAGCCAGCACCAGCGCGGAGATCCATTGCTTTTTCATAATGTGTTCCCCCATTGAAAGGACGATTTCTCCTAAACTATACCATCCGCCGTCCGGGATGTCAAACCGGCAATCCCTGTAGGATGCAGGAAAAATTTCACAAAAGCAGTAGCATCTTCCGTCGACTTATGGTATGATTATGC
>JAFQSI010000144.1 GCA_017409645.1 Oscillospiraceae bacterium
GGTCACGGCCCTGTACGAAGAGTTCGCCGGGGAGCCGGTCCTGAACATCGCCATGGCCCAGGGCCTGTCCGGCACCTATCAGAGCGCCGCCGCCGCTGCGGAGCTGTGCGACAGCTGCGAGGACATCACCGTGGTCAACAGCCGGACCCTCTGCGGTCCCCACCGCTACATGGTGGAGGGAGCCGTGGAAATGGCAAAGAACGGTGCGGACCTGAAGACTTTGCTTGCCTGGCTGAACGAGCGGATGGACTCCGCCAAGAGCTACCTGATCCCCGCGGACTTTGACTATCTGCGCCGGGGCGGCCGTCTGAGCCCCCTGGTCAGCCATGTGGGCAAGCTGGCAGGTCTGGCTCCCGTCATGACCCAGACCGACGACGGCACCCGGCTCACCGTGGCCGGCATCCGCCGGGGCCTGAAGCACGCGGTCAAGTATGTGGTGGACGCCCTGGTCAAGGCCGGCATCGGCTCCGGCTGGAAGGTCTACATCTCCCACGCCGCCGCCCCCGAAAAGGCAGACCTGGCCCTGGAAATGCTGAAGGCCGCCATGCCCCAGGCCCGGTATGAGATCGTCCCCCTGTCCCCCGCCTTCATCACCCAGGGCGGCCCCAAGTGCATGGCCATCCAGTATGTGAAGCTTTGAGCTGAATGATCCAGCGTGTAGGCAAGCAATTCTGACAGATCAATTTTGCCCGGCCCCCGGTCCCCTTTGCAAGGGGACCGGGGGCCGGTTCGGTCGACAAGGGTATGTCCGCACAACGCTGCAAATCAGGACACTTTTTTAGCAAAATTGCGACCTGTACAAACCTGACGTTTTCTGGCAAAATAGAAGCATCAGACAGGCGGGCCCGGGAATCGGGGAAAACCGCTAAAATCACCGAAAGGAAGTATTGCAAATGAGCAACGCGAACCAGAATTCCGCCCTCGGCACGGCCCCGATAGGGAAGCTGATGGTCAAGATGGCGGTCCCCGCCGTGGTGGCCCAGGTGGTCAACCTGCTGTACAACATCGTCGACCGGATCTACATCGGCCAGGGCGTGGGTGCCATGGCCCTGACGGGCGTGGGATTGTGCATGCCCCTGATGATGTTCATGAACGCCTTCGCCATGCTGGCCGGTGCCGGCGGTGCGCCCCGGGCGGCCATCGCCATGGGCCGGGGCGACAAGAACGAAGCCAGCAAGATCATGTCCAACTCCTTCTCCCTGCTGCTGATCTTCGCCGTGGGCATTACCACCGTGTATCTTAGCTTTGCGGAGCCCATGCTGATGATGTTCGGCGCCAGCGCCGAGACGCTGCCCTACTCCATGGAGTACATGGGCATCATCTCCTGGGGCGCGGTGTTCACCCTGATCGTCATGGGCATGAACCCCTTCCTGACCAGCCAGGGCTTCTCCTCCTTCGCCATGATGACCACCGTCATCGGCGCGGGCATCAACATCGCACTGGACCCCATCTTCATCTTCACCTTTGACATGGGCGTCCGGGGTGCCGCTCTGGCCACGGTGCTGAGCCAGGCGGTAGGTGCCATCTTCGTCCTGAATTTCCTGACCCGGGGCAAGAAGTCCTTCCTGCGCATCACCCTGCCCGCCATGAAGCTCGAGGGCAAGATCGTCGGCTCCATCCTGGCTCTGGGCGTTTCCGGCTTCGTGATGGTGGCCACCGAGTCCCTGCTGTCCATCTCCTTCAACTCCAGCCTCCAGAAGTTCGGCGGCGACCTGGCCGTCGGCTCCATGACCATCCTGACCAGCTGCATCCAGCTGGCCCAGATGCCCGCCTCCGGCATCGCCCAGGGCTGCCAGCCCATCACCTCCTTCAACTTCGGCGCCGGTCAGCACGACCGGGTGAAGAAGTGCTTCAAGCTCCAGCTGCTGGTGGCCGCGGGCTACACCACGCTGTTCTGGGCCGCCGCCATGCTGATCCCCCGGGTCTTCGTCCAGATGTTCAACAACGACGCCGCCCTGGTGGAGCATACCGCCTGGGCCATGCGGATCTACATGGCCGGCGTCTTCTCCCTGGGCTTCCAGCTGGTGTGCCAGCAGTCCTTCGTGGCCCTGGGCGAGGCAAAGATCAGCCTGCTGATGGCCTGTCTGCGTAAGCTGATCCTGCTGATCCCCCTGATTTTCATCCTGCCCCTGTTCTTCGAGAACAAGGTCATGGCGGTCTTCCTGGCGGAGCCCATCTCCGACATCATCGCCGCCGCCGTCACCACCGGCACCTTCCTGGCCCGGTTCGACAAGATCCTGAAAAACGGCCCCGGCGGCCGATAACACGGCGAGCCTTCGGATCATGATATTTTTTGGCGTGCTGCACAGGAATGTGCAGCACGCCTTTTTTTGACGAATGGAAAGATCCCCTGCTTCCCGGGAAGCAGGGGGGTGCGGTCATCGCTTGGGATATGGCTGTTTTTCCGGCGTCCGGCCCAGCAGATAATCGATGCTGGTATTATAGTAGTCCGCCAGCTTGTGCAGGGCGCCGATGGGAACGTTCAGCTTGCCCAGCTCATAGTCGGAATAGGTCGTCTGGTGGATCTGCAGCAGCTCCGCCAGGGCGGCCTGCTTCAGGTCACGGTCTTCCCGGAGGTCCCGCAGTCTGTTTCTGTACATAATATCACCCTTGGATAAGTATGGGGCAAGGGATATTCCCTTATTGACTTTTAAGGGAATATCCCTTAAACTGACCCAAAAGGAGGAATGTATATGCTCGAATGGGTGCTGCGGATCGCAGACCGGGTGGACGCACTGGCGAAGGCCGACCCGGAATATCAGGAACTGGCCCAGCAGCGGAAGGCTCTGGAACCGAAATTCGAGGAGCTTCTGGACCGGCTGGCCCCGGCGGACCGGGAGCTGCTGCTGAGCTACATGGATGTGGTGGGGAATATGAGCTACCGGACCAGCCAGCTGGCCTGGCTCTACGGAAAGCGCCATCCCCACGAATAAAGCCCGCCCGGAAACCGGGCGGGCTTTATTCATTCAGATCAGAACTCGCACTTCTTGGCGATGTAGTCCTTCAGCTCAGAAATGGGGATGCGGACCTGCTCCATGGTGTCGCGGTCGCGGACGGTGACACAGTTGTCGGCCTCGACCTCGCCGTCGCCCACGGTCTGGAAGTCCACGGTGATGCACAGGGGCGTGCCGATCTCATCCTCACGGCGGTAGCGCTTGCCGATGGAGCCGGCGTCGTCGAAGTCCACCATGAAGTCCTTCTTGAGCATCTTGTAGATCTCCTCAGCCTTGGGGGACAGCTTCTTGCTCAGGGGCAGGACAGCGGCCTTGAAGGGAGCCAGAGCGGGATGCAGATGCAGCACGGTGCGGATGTCGGGGTTGCCCTTCTTGTCCACGCCCACCTGCTCCTCGTCATAGGCCTCGCACAGGAAGGCCAGGGCCACACGGTCGCAGCCCAGGGAAGGCTCGATGACGTAGGGGATGTAATGCTCGTTGCGCTCCTGGTCATAGTACTCCAGGGACTTGCCGGAGGCCTCCTGATGGCGGCCCAGGTCGTAGTTGGTCCGGTCGGCGATGCCCCACAGCTCGCCCCAGCCGGAGCCGAAGGGGAACTGGTACTCGATGTCGGTGGTGGCGCGGGAGTAGAAGGCCAGCTCGGCGGGATCATGGTCACGCAGACGCAGGGAATCCTCCTTGATGCCCAGGGAGGTCAGCCAGTTCTTGCAGAAATCCTTCCAGTAGGCGAACCACTCCAGGTCGGTGCCGGGCTGGCAGAAGAACTCGCACTCCATCTGCTCGAACTCGCGGGTACGGAAGGTGAAGTTGCCGGGGGTGATCTCGTTGCGGAAGGCCTTGCCCACCTGGCAGACGCCGAAGGGCAGCTTCTTGCGGGTGGTGCGCTGGATGTTGGCGAAGTTGACAAAGATGCCCTGGGCAGTCTCGGGCCGCAGGTAGGCGGTGGAGGAGCTATCCTCGGTGACGCCGATCTTGGTCTGGAACATCAGGTTGAAGTTGCGGATGGAGGTGAAGTGATGCTTGCCGCAGTTGGGGCAGACCACGTCCTCGTGATCCTGGATGAAGTCGTTCATCTGATCGGTGTTCATGGCGTCCACATTGACTTCCTTGCCGGACTCGCTGGCGGCGATCAGCTGGTCAGCGCGCTGACGGGAGCCGCAGCCCTTGCAGTCCACCAGGGGGTCGGAGAAGGAGCCCACATGGCCGGTGGTGACCCAGGTCTGGGGGTTCATGATGATGGCGGCGTCCAGACCAACGTTGTAGTCAGACTCCTGGACGAACTTCTTCAGCCAGGCCTTCTTGACGTTGTTCTTGAACTCCACGCCCAGGGGGCCGTAGTCCCAGGAGTTGGCCAGGCCGCCGTAGATCTCGGAGCCGGCGTAGACATAGCCTCTGTTCTTGCAGAGGTTCACGATCATATCCAGTGTCTTTTCACTGTTCTTCATAAAAAAGGTCCTCCCTTTGAAAATTTCAGGAAACTTTCGTTATTATACAGAGGTTTTATGCAAAAATCAAGCATACGTTTCCTTTTTGTATACAAAAAACAAAATATTCCCCACAAGAGCAAGGGTTCTTGTGGGGAAAACAAGTATGATCGGGCATCCATACAGCACTTTGCACGTTGCATTTTACATTTCTCAGCCCGCGGCATGCTCCGGGCCCAGGTCGGCGGCCATGATGGCGTGGACCCGGTCGGCGATCTGGGTGGTGGTGACGCCCTTCAGCTCCTCGGGCTCGATGACCTCCAGCAGCCGGAACCGGACGTCGGTCCGGCGGAATCTTTTCACATTGGACAGGATATTCTGGGTGCCGTTCAGGGTGCAGACCACGATGGGCACGTTCGCCTTCTGGGCGATCTTGAAGACGCCGGGCCGGAACCGGTGCAGCAGCTTTCCGTCCCGGATGATGCCGCCCTCGGGGAAGACGGCGATGTTGGCCTTGTCCTCCTTCAAAATGGAGATGCATTTGAGGATGGTCCTCAGGGCCGCCCGGTCATTCTCCCGGTCCAGCAGCTGGCACTGGATCTTCAGCATCATCGGGCCGATGATGGGCTTCCGGAGATTCTCCTTCTTGGAGATGAAGGCCAGCTGGGCGTCCGGGAACAGGGTCAGGGGGATGCCCGGATCCAGCTCCATCAGATGGTTGCACACCAGCAGGAAGCGGCCCTCCTTGGGCAGCTTTTCGGTGCCCAGGGCATCGATCCGGCAGCCCAGCAGCCGGAACACCGCCGGGGCGTAGAGCTTCACGATGGCGCGGGTGTAGGGATCGTCCCCGTCCTGTTCCCGCTCCGGGTCCACGAACAGACTGGGGATCCACACCGCCAGGACGCAGATCACCAGACACAGCACGAAGCCCCCGAGGAAGCCCAGCGGCAGCAGCCACAGCCAGCCCAGGGACGAAAAGCCCCCGGCCGCAAAGCAGATCCCGGCCGCGAACAGGGCCGAGAGGATGTAAATCAAATTCAAAAGCACGGAAATACCTCCAAATACAAAATAGAGAGATTGACACTTGGCCCCCTCTTAGAGGGGGCTGTCAGCGTCAGCTGACTGGGGGAGTGTCCTATCATTGGAGGTACACCCCCTCCACCGCTTACGCGGTCCCCCTCCCCCTGCGGGGGAGGCAAGGCAGGCCGGTAAATACTGTAACTGATTATACCGCCCCCGACAGAAGGTGGCAAGGGCGCTTTCGTGAATTTTTTGCAAAGACTATGGAAAAAGGCGGGAAGCTGCTGTATAATGGACAGGTCAACAACTGGAGGTCATCAAATGCACACTTTACGGAACCGAATTCTCTTTTTCAGCGTCACCGGCGCGGCAGGGCTTGCGTCGCTGATGCTGCACAACTATATGATGGACAACTGCTTCGACGCCAAGGGGCTGCTGATCGACGGGAATCTGCCCGGACGGCTGCTGTGGGTGGTGGGCATCGGCTTCGCCGTTTTTCTGGCGCTGATACTGCGCACCATCGGCGGCGAGGGCAGCTACGAGGATAATTTTCCTCCCTGTCTGCTCAGCGGCAGCCTGATGCTGGCGGCGGGCGCGGTCCTGTGCTGGGCCATCCCGGAACTGGCCCTGGAAGCAGGGGAGCCGGTGCCCGGCGTGACGGGTCTGCCGCTGCTGGTCCAGAACATCACCGATCGGGCGGTGCAGTATCTGCCCTGGGCAGCCGCGGCGGCCATGGGGGTGCTGGGCATATGCCGGATGCTGGGCCGGAAGCCCTGGCCCATCCTGAGCGGCGCCGTCTGTCTGTTCTATATGCTGATTCTGGTGACCAATTACCGGCTCTGGAGCGCCGATCCCCAGATCCACGACTATGCCTACCTGCTTCTGGCGGAGGTGCTGCTGATGCTCTGCTCCTTCCACCGGACCTGCTGCGACGCCGGCGTCATCCAGCGCAAAAGGCTCATCGCCACGGGACTCTGTGCGGCGGTGTGCTGCATGGCGTCCCTGTCCGTGGGCTTCCAGGGGGGCTTCTTCCTGGCCTCGGGCCTGTGGGCCGCGGGCTGCCTGTGCAATGTGGCCCAGCTGCCGCCGGACCCGGAGGAGGAAGAGGAAAGCCCCGAACAGCCGGAGGAGCCTGCCGGGGAAGCAGAAAACCCCCCGGACCCGTTGGCATGACTCTGCCGGAGAAATACAGAAATTGGAGTGCCTGCCGGTGCCCCACATCAGTCAAGGGAGGATGCCCAGAGGCATCCTCCCTTGACAGCTTCTCCCCGAGGGGAGAAGCTCAGCGTTTCGGCAAAGACCAGTAGGGGAGGGTCATGACCCTCCCGCAGATTTTGCGGAGCAGAATCTGTTCGCCGTCAGGCGAAAAACAGACTGATTTCCCTTCGGGAAATCCGAAAAACTGCATTTTTCGGCGGGCGGGTCATGACCCGCCCCTACAGGGAATACCCAGCATGGGGTTCTTTGGCTGATGCGGGTGACCGCCGTCAGGCGGCGTACGCACTGATTCTCAGAAGACCCGTCACATCGTCCCCAGCAGCTCCAGCAGCAGCCGGCAGTGCTTCTGCTGCTCCCGCAGCAGGACGGCGAAGACGGGCCCCAGCTCCTCCTCCCGGCTCAGCCGGGTCAGCTCCGCAAGGAGCCCCCGCTCCTCGTCAAAGCAGGCGGCCAAATCCTGGCTTGTCTCGCCCACCCTGGGACAGGCGGCCCCCTGGCCGGTCCGGATCCGCAGCAGCCCCCGCAGGCAGGCGATCTGGCTCTCCTTCTGCTCCAGCAGCAGCCGCCATTTTCCGCCCCGGCGGCTCATCTGGCGGTATACGGCCCGGAGCCGGGCCTGCCGGACCAGGAGCCGGCGCAGATCTTCCGTCTGGTCTGTCCCCCGGACCCGCTGCCAGATGCGGCTCTCGTTCAGTTCCTCCATCGGATCAACCCCTTTCCCCAAAGGATATGCGCCATTTCCAGAAAAAAGAGATAGCATCTTGAGAAAAATATGTTATAATAAAAGGCAGTCAACATCAAAGGAGGGATTCGATGGGCTTTGACGCTCTGCTGGGCAACGAGCAGCTGAAGGAAAACTTAAGCGCCGCCCGGCGCAAGGGCCGTCTTTCCCACTTCTACCTCCTGTCCGGACCACGGGGATCGGGAAAGCACACCCTGGCGGGCCTGATCGCAGCGGCCATGCTCTGCGCCGAGCCCGATGGCCCCTGCGGGGTCTGCCGGTCCTGCCGGAAGGTCCTCGGCGGCAGCCATCCGGACTATATCACCGTCGATGCGCCGGATAAAAAGATCATCCCCGTCCAGCTGGTCCGGGACATCCGGGCCGATGTGTACATCAAGCCCAACGAGGGCGCGCGGAAGATCTACCTCTTCCCCCGGGCCCAGGATCTGAACACCGAGGGTCAGAACACCCTGCTGAAGATCCTGGAGGAGCCGCCCAGCTACGGCGTGTTCCTGCTGCTGACGGACAATCCCGAAAAGCTGCTGCCCACGGTGCGCTCGCGCTGCGTGGAGCTGAAGCTCCGGGCACTGCCGGAGGAGCTGCTCCGGACCCGGCTCCGGGCCGAATTTCCGGAGGCCGACGGCGGCATGCTGGAATCGGCCATCCGCCGCAGCGGCGGCTATCTGGGCCAGGCCCGGGAGCTGCTGTCCGGCGGGGGACTGAGCGAGCAGGCGAAGCGCTTCGCCGCCGCCTTTGCCGCCCGGGACGTCTTCGCCCTGCAGCAGCTGCTGACCCCCATGGAAAAATGGAAGCGGGACGCCCTGATCCCCGCGCTGCTGGAATGGCTGGAGCTGCTGGAGCAGGCTCTGCTGGTCCGCAGCGGTCTGACCGCCGTCACCAGCCAGGCCGCCGCCATCGGCGCAGCCCGGGACCCCAGGGACCTGATGCGCTGCTGCCAGTCCCTGAAAAAAGCCATGGAATACGCCCAGGCCAACGTCTCCTGCGCAGCCGTCTGCGGATGGCTGACATGGGAACTGCGCTGAACTGCATCTGTAGGGGAGGGTCATGACCCTCCCGCCGAAAATCTATGATTTTCGGATTTCCCGAAGGGAAATCATCCGTTTTTCGCCTGTCGGCGAAGCACTTTTGCAGCGCAAAAGTGCCGGGAGGGTCATGACCCTCCCCTACGATATCGATTTTTTACCGTTACGATATAAGGAGAAAAGCATGGAAGAAATCATTCAGACCCCCGAAGAGGAGGTCATGGAACTGCCCGCTCCTGAGCGTCAGGAGCCGGAATATGTGGAGGTCGTGGACGTCCAGTTCCGGCCCGGGCAGAAGGTCTATTATTTCGACCCCGCCGGGATGGAGATCCGGCAGTACGACCACCTGATCATCGACACCGCCCGGGGCCCCGAGTACGGCATCTGCTCCGGCGGCAACCATAAGATCCCCGCCAAGGATGTGGTGGCCCCCCTGCGGCCCTGTCTCCGCTTCGCCACCGAGGCCGACGAGCGCCAGATGATCGAGATGCGCAACAAGGAGAAGAAGGCCTACCAGGTCTGCCTGCAGAAGATCGCCGACCATAAGCTGGACATGCAGCTGGTGTCCGCGGAGTATTCCTTCGACGGCAGCAAGATCCTCTTTTTCTTCACCGCCGACGAGCGGGTGGATTTCCGGGAGCTGGTCAAGAATCTGGCCTCCATTTTCCACACCCGCATCGAGCTGCGCCAGATCGGCGTGCGGGACAAGGCCAAGATGATCGGCGGCCTGGGCATCTGCGGACGGCCCTTCTGCTGCGCCAGCTTCCTGGAGGAGTTCCAGCCCGTGTCCATCAAGATGGCCAAGACCCAGAACCTCAGCCTGAACCCCACCAAGATCTCCGGCACCTGCGGACGGCTCATGTGCTGCCTGAAGTACGAGCAGGAGGCCTACGAGGATCTGATCAAGACCGCCCCCAAGAATGATTCCTTCGTCGACACCCCCGACGGCCGGGGCACCGTCGTCGATGTGAACCTGCTGCGCCAGAGCGTCAAGGTCCGGATGGAAAACAGCCCTGAGACCGTGGGCTGCTACAAAAACTGCGACATCTGCGTCCTGCGCAGCGGCAAGGCCAAGAAGAACGATCCCCCCATCCCCGCGGATCTGGCTCCCATCTCCGGCTCCGGCAAGAAGCCCCGGAGGACCGAGGAACAGAAGGAATCCGCCTTCCTGGAGCCCGTCAAGTTCCGCTACTCCACCGAGAGCCTGGTGGAGGAGCAGCCCATTGCCCCTGCGTCCGAGAAGGAGGAGGTGCGCGAGGAGCCGAAGCAGCGCCGCAATCGCCCCAACCGTCCCCGGAAGCCCCGCACCGAGGACCAGCCCAAAGCAGACGCCGCCCCCAAACACGAAAAGCAGGACAAGCCCCGTCCCCCCCGGAAGCCCCGCCCGGAGCGTAAAAACGGCGAGACGGAGCAGCCCGGCCAGCCGAAGGCAGAAGCCGCCCCCAGGACAGAGGAGGCCCCGGAGAAGGCCCGCCGCCGCAAGCCCTACTACCACAACCGCCGCCGCAGACCCAAGGGAGACGGCGGAGCCCCCGCAGGAGAATAATTTTGCTTCCTTCGCCCCGTTTCCGGTGGAAACGGGGCGATTTTTTGCGGTATTCTCAAAAATTAGCCGAAATAAACATTGTCTTCTCTCTCAGAAAATGGTATTCTTATACCGATCACCGAAACGCGGTACAAGGAGGAACACACATGTATAAACGAGCATTTTCCCTGCTGCTGGCTGTGAC
>JAFQSI010000145.1 GCA_017409645.1 Oscillospiraceae bacterium
CGCAGCGGCTCCATGATGGGGCTGGAGGACGACACCATCGGCGGCTTCAACGCCATGATCGAAAAGCAGAAGGGTGAGGCCGGAAAGGCCATTGTCTCCACGGTGCTGTTTGACCATGTGTCGGAGGTCATCCACGACCGGGTGCCCCTGGAGTCCGTCCCGGCCCTGACCCGCAGGGAGTACTATGTCCGGGGCTGCACCGCCCTGCTGGACGCCGTGGGCAGCGCCATCCACCACATCGGCAACGTCCACAAGTACGCCCGGGAGGAGGACCGTCCCGGCCGGACCCTGTTCGTCATCACCACCGACGGCATGGAAAATGCCAGCCGGGTCTATGACTACGCCCGGGTCAAGGCGATGATCGAGCGGCAGCGGGAGAAGTACGGCTGGGAATTCCTCTTCCTGGGAGCCAACATCGACGCCGCCCGGGAGGCCGCCCGCTTCGGCATCGCCCAGGATCGAGCCGTGAATTACCACGCCGATCATCAGGGCACCAACATCATCTACGAAGCCGTCAGCGAGGCCGTCTGCTGTGTCCGCTCCGCCCAGCCCCTGGGGAACGAGTGGCGCCAGCGCATCGACGAGGATTTTGAAGGAAGAGAATGATGCTCCGGCTGTTTCCTTTGGGCGCTGTATTGTTGACAAAGTGGGATACACATGGTAGAATCATCATGGGATTGCACAAATTTTATGAACATGATGATTGAAATTTGTAAGAAACCCATAAAAAACAGCAAGGAGGAAACAAATGAAAAACACAGCAAAGAGACTGCTGGCCTTTGTGCTGGCAGCAGCCATGATCCTGTCTCTGGCTCCCGCCCGCGCCGCCGCGACGGAGAACGAGAATCTGGCTCTTGGCAAGTCCGTCACCGTCAGCAGCTATGAGGACGGCACCAATTTTGACGGCAGCAAGATCACCGACGGCAGCCACGAAGCTGCCTCCCGCTGGGGCACCGGCCAGGATGCCGGCGCCGGCGAGTGGGCCGAGATCGATCTGGGCGAAGCAACCGCCATCAAGCAGATCGACATCTTCTTCGAGCGCACCGATGCGGAGCAGAACATCCTGTCCTACCAGGTGGAGTTCTACGCAAACGGCGCCTACACCACCGTCTACACCAAGTCTGAGAAGGCCCTGCAGCACGAGTGCATCGTTCTGGAGGAGGCCCAGTCCGCTGAAAAGGTGAAGATCACCATTCTGGACGCCGACGGCGGCACCCTGAACTGGGTCAATGTGGGCATCGTCGAGGTGGAGCTTTACGGCGACACCCACGCCGAGGAGCTGCCCGCCAATCCCAACATTGCCCTGGGCAAGCCTGCCACCGCCAGCAATGTGGAGGGCGGCACCAGCTTCACCGCCGACAAGGCCGTCGACGGCAGCACCACCACCCGCTGGGCCACCGATCAGAACGTGACCAATCCCTGGATCGAGATCGATCTGGACGACGGCTCCGTCATCAAGCAGATCAACCTCATGTTTGAGCGTGCCGGTGCCAACCAGAACATCCTGGACTTCATCATTGAGGCCGAGGTCGATGGTGTCTACCAGACCATCTACGACCACGATGGCACCAGAAGCGATCAGCGTCTGACCATCGTTCTGCCCGAGGCCGTCACTGCCGACAAGATGAAGCTGACCGTCACCAGCTATGACGGCGGCACCGCTGGCTGGGCCTCCGTTTCCATCATTGAGATCGAGGTCTACTCCGCCGAGTCCGTCAGCCTGGGCGATGTGGC
>JAFQSI010000146.1 GCA_017409645.1 Oscillospiraceae bacterium
TCTCACCGGCTGCGCCGTTCTGGGGATCTGCGGCGAGCTGGCCCGGACGGACCGGGGCAGCGGCACGTTCCTGTACAATCTGATGGATGCCCTGTCCACCCTGACGGATGCAGAACTGGAACAACATCTCAAACTGGAGGAATTAAGCATTGAAACTTGACACGAGCCTGTATTTCATCACCGACAGCACCGGTTTTTCGGAGGAGGAATTCCTGCGCCGGATCGAAGCGGCCCTCCGGGGCGGAGTGACCCTGCTTCAGCTCCGGGAAAAGGACAAAACCACCCGGGAATACCTGGAGCTGGCCCGGAAGGTCCATGTGCTGACGAAACGATACGGCGTCCCCCTTATCATCGATGACCGTCTGGACATCGCCATGGCCATCGGCGCAGAGGGCGTCCACCTGGGTCAGAGCGACCTGCCCATCGACCTGGCCCGGAAGATCCTGGGACCGGACAAAATCATCGGCGCCACCGCCAAGACCGTGCCCCAGGCACTGGAAGCTTATCAACAGGGCGCAGACTACCTGGGCGTGGGAGCCATCTATCCCACCACCACGAAGGTGAAGACCGTCCTCACCTCCACCGACACCCTCCGGGATATCTGCGCCGCCGTCCCCATTCCCGTCAACGCCATCGGCGGCCTGAACAGGGACAACATCGATGTTCTCTCGGGCATCCCCATCGCAGGCATCTGCGTGGTTTCCGCCATCATGAAGGCCGAGGACCCGCAGCAAGCAACCGCAGAGCTGAAAGCCCGCGCACAGGAGCTGGGGCTGATCTGAATAACAAGCGGCGTATTGGGGGCACCACCTTATGCCGCTATAGAAAACGATGCTGAAAAACGAAAGGAGCAAAAACATGAAAACAGCATTGACCATTGCCGGAAGCGACAGCAGTGGAGGCGCCGGGATCCAGGCAGACATCAAAACGATGACCATGCACGGTGTTTACGCCATGAGCGCCATCACGGCCCTCACCGCCCAGAACACCACCGGCGTCCGGGCGATCCGGGAATCCACCCCAGAATTTTTGGCACAGCAGATCGACGCGGTATTCGAGGACATTTACCCCGACGCGGTGAAGATCGGCATGGTGGCCTCCACTGAGCTGATCCGGGTCATCGCAGACCGGCTGCGGCACTACGAAGCCAAAAATATCGTGGTGGACCCGGTGATGGTGGCGACCTCCGGCTCGGCTCTGTTGAAGACCGACGCCGTACAGACCCTGACCAACGAGCTGCTGCCTTTGGCATCGGTGGTCACCCCCAACATCCCCGAAGCCCAGGTGCTTTCCGGTCTGACCATCGAAAGCAGGGCGGATATGGAGACGGCAGCAAAGAAAATCGGCGACAGCCATGGCTGCGCCGTGCTTCTGAAGGGCGGTCACAGCATCAGCGATGCCAACGACCTGCTGTACGCAAACGGTGAAATGGTATGGTTCGAGGGCAAGCGGATCGACAATCCCAACACCCACGGCACCGGCTGCACCCTCTCCAGCGCCATTGCATCCAATCTCGCCAAGGGCTTCTCCCTACCCGAGTCCGTCAGGCTGGCCAAGGACTACATCTCCGGCGCCCTGGCCGCCATGCTGGATCTGGGTCACGGCAGCGGCCCCATGGACCACGCGTTTATTTTGAATCCAAGATCTGTCTGAACGGAATCAAAAAGCTGACAGGCACAACCTGTCAGCTTTTCTTGTTTCAGAAATCCCCCCGGGTGAAAACCACTCTGAAATTACACTACGAGTTCAAATAAAGATTTTTCGAAATCGTCGGTTCGTCCGACAGCACAGGTGTGCTATCAAAAGACCTCTCCGGAGGTCTTTTTTCTTTTTGCTTACGATTATTATAGGAATGAACCACGAAAAATGCAATCATTTCAAGCCAAGAAACCCCATTGCAAAGTTCGATAACTCGTACATATCCTGTGATATATTTATATATTTCCGCAAAACGGCATCAGCTGACAGGCCCGAAAGCCACTGAATCGGTTCTTTTTTCGACACACTTATCAAACACCACATATTTCAGAATTTTATCAGTTATACTCTACGACTCTACATATTTCGCATTGAATTTCAGTTTCAACTGTGCTATACTAAAGCCACTCATTCAAAGGGAGTGGTACTTATGATCAAACGGGAGCAGTACATGAGCAGAATTCGTCCCTTCATCGGCAGCGAGCTGGTCAAGGTCATGACGGGTATTCGGCGAAGCGGCAAGTCCGTGATGCTGGAGCTGGTGAAGGAAGAGCTGGTGGAATCCGGCGTTGATTCTGCGAATTTCATTTCGATCAATTTTGAGGATATGCGCTATGGGCATCTGCTGAACGCCCAGGCTTTGCACGACCATGTGATGGAGCGGGCCGAGCAGATGATGGGTAAGGTCTATCTGTTCTTTGATGAAATTCAGGAGGTGCAGGACTGGGAGCGGTGCATCAACTCCTTCCGGGTGGCACTGGACTGTGACATTTACATCACCGGCTCCAACGCCAAGCTGCTGTCCGGCGAGCTGGCCACCTATCTGGGCGGGCGGTATGTGGAGTTTGTCATCTACCCCTTCTCCTTCGGGGAGTTCATGGAGCTGTACCGCACCATCGAGCCGGAGGCCACGGACGCCAAGTGCTTCCAGAAGTATCTGCTCAGCGGCGGTATGCCTTACCTCGCCAACCTGCGCTATGAGGATGCCCCCAGCCGCCAGTACCTGACCGACCTCTTTAACTCCGTCCAGCTCAAGGACATCGTCAAGCGGAACAAGGTACGGGATGTGGATCTGCTGGAGCGGATCATCGCCTATGTGATGGCCAATGTGGGCACCACCTTCTCTGCCAGCTCTCTGGTCAAATTCTTCCGCAATGAAAAGCGCACCGTTGCCACAGAAACCATTCTGAACTACCTGCGGTTCTGCGCCGATGCCTTCCTCCTGTTCCAGGTCAAGCGGCAGGATCTGCAGGGCAAGCAGATCCTCGCCACCAACGAGAAATACTACATCGCCGACCACGGCATCCGGGAGGCCGTCTACGGCGGCAATATGCGGGATATCAATCTGATCCTGGAGAACATCGTCTATCTGGAGCTGCTGCGCAGGGGCTACACCGTCACCGTCGGCAAGGCCGGCGACAAGGAGATCGACTTTGTCTGCGAAAAGCGGGGCCAGAAGCTCTATGTCCAGGTCACCTACCTGCTGGCCTCCCCGGAGACGATCGACCGGGAATTCCGGGTCTACGACACCATCCGGGACAACTTCCCCAAGTATGTGGTCTCCCTGGACGAGTTCGACATGAGCCGGGACGGCATCAAGCATTTGAACATCCGGGAGTTTTTGCTGAAGCCGGAGTGGAATTAAGTCTAAACAGCAAAAGCTGACAGGCACAAAACCTGTCAGCTTTTTGTCTTTATTGCCGGTTCTGAATAAATGCTCCCCGCCCGATGGACAGCGGGCGGGGAGCGTAAGGAGATGCACCTGCCGGTGCGGTTGGATTATTTCACAGTTTCGTCGGTGATGGTACGCATGGCTTCCTCCATGCTCATGCCGTTGGCCACGGCCTGCTTTCGGGCGGCGTTGACCGCCTGGATGGTCTTGACCCGCTGGCCGTCCAGCTCGTAGCCCTTCATCGCAAACAGCGTCAGCAGCCAGGCCGCCATGGGCACCAGGCAGAACAGGGCGATGACCACCCAGTTCATGCCATCGACATAGGCGGTGGTCTTGGTGGGCAGGTCGCCCACGCCGATGAACATCAGGGCGATGGAAACCACCGTGGCAGCCAGGGAGGACACCAGCTTGTCCACCAGGGAGAACAGCGTGCCCATGATGCCGGGGATGAACTTGCCGGAGCGGTACGTCTCGTAGTCGGCGCAGTCAGCGACCATGGGGATGGGCATATCGGCGGTGGAATAGTAGGCGCCGTAGCCGATGCCGAAGAACAGCACGAAGAGGATGGTGTACAGATTCAGCTCCAGGCCGCCCTCGCCCAAGATCCGCAGGTTCCAGGCGGGGTCGCCCTGCTTCCACAGCAGCAGCAGGACCAGCACTCCCACATAGCTCAGCAGCGCCACGGTGACGTAGGTCATCAGGGACTTCTTCTGGCCATGCTTCTGGGAGGTCCGGACGGTGAGCAGGAAGAAGGGCGCGGAGAACACATAGCCCAGCACCATCATGGGCAGGTACAGCCCGTCATAGTTGCCCATCATGCAGGAGTAGAGCATGATGAGGACCGTCAGATTGGTGGCGATGGACAATGCCAGCTTGCAGCCGCCGCCTGCCACCATCAGCCGCTGGAGGGGCTTGTTGGCCTTGATGATGGAGATGTACTCGGACACCTTCACCTGCTCCTGCTTACCGCCGATGCCAAAATACTTGGAATTGTCCTTCTCCCAGATGCCGATGATGGCCAGGACCGTCAGCGCCACGGAGATGACGATGCCGATGGGGGTCATGATGGCAAACCACGTGGCGTTGAAGTCACCGGCGAAGCCGTCGCCGGCGATGATGGGGCCCAGGGCCTGCATCACGCCCATGCCCACCAGGGAGCCGATGGTGTTGAAGATGGTGAACAGGGGCCGCTGGTTGGGGTCGTTGGTCAGCACCGACTGGGCAGACCGGGTGACGGAGGTCTGGAAGGTGTAGCCGATGACCCACACCGCATACAGACCCACAAAACAGGCGTATCTCGCCCACATCATGGAAGCGGGGATCATGGGGGTCACGATGTACAGCAGCACCACGGACACCGCCATGATGGCGTTGCCGATGACCATGAAGGGCCGGAACTTGCCGAATTTGCCGTCGGTCTTGTCCATCAGGGCACCGATGATGGGGTCGGTGATGGCGTCGAAGACCCGCATGCCCGTGACCATCATGGAGGCGAAGACCATGGCGATGCCCAGCACCGCATTGCCGAAGGTGGCGATATAGCTCAGGATCAGAACATAATAGACGTTGGTGGCGCCGTTGTTCATGGGGAACAGCGCCAGCTGGTAGGGCTTGGCGCGGTTCATGGTGGTTTCATTCATAGGTTTTCTCCTTTACACCCAGTCGCCGGCGTTGCCGGCATCCTTGCCCAGACGGTAATCGGGGTTGGGCTTATCCACCTTGCGGATGGAGATCTCGTCCCGGTACTCCCCTGCCACGGCCTCGATCTTCATCTCACCGCTGACAGTGATGGGGAAGCGGAAGACTTTCTCGCTGGTCAGGGTCTGGTGCTTTTTGCCGTTGATATACAGGGTGACTTCCTTCTGATTGGAGTAGACGGTGACGGTGGACTTGGCATTGGGCCGGTCCACGAACCGCCGTCCGGCGATGTATACGAAGGGCTCGCTGCTCCACCAGGCCTTGTACAGGTAGAAGGCATCCTTCTTGATCTTTCGGTCGAAGGTCACCAGGCCCTTGTGGTTCATGCCCGGCTCGCCGCCCTGATTTCTCGCATCGGCGGCGAAGTCGAAGGTGTTCCACAGGTGGGTAGCCCACATGAAGGGGCGCTTGTCAAAGAAGCGGAGCATGTGCTCGTGGTACTTGCACTGGTATTCCTCGGACTGGTCCAGGCGGCGGGGATGGTCCGTGTGGAGCTGGGGCATGCACTCGCAGCCGTACTCGGAATAGCCCAGGCAGCGATTGGGATAGATCTTGTGGAAGAAATCCACCCACAGCTCATTGAGGAACATGCCGGGCACATACCAGCCCAGATACAGGTTCCAGCTCACCAGATCGCTGACCTTGTGGGCCACGGGGTTGAAGGGGCCGCAGACGGAGTAGCAGGCCAGGGTGGTGGGCCGGGAGGGGTCCAGCTCATGGACCAGGTCGTTCAGCACCCGGTGGTTGTCCATCATGTCCTTCTTGTCTTTGGTGGAAATGGTGATCTCGTTGGACAGGCCCCAGACGCAGATGGAGGGATGGTTGTAGTTCTGGACCACCAGCTCGGTCATCTGGGAGATGGTGTTCTCGCGGCCGTTCGGCATATGCTCGGAGATGTAGGGGATCTCCGCCCAGACGATCAGGCCCGCCTCGTCGCAGAGGTCGTACCAGTACTGATCATGCTGATAGTGGGCCAGGCGGATGGTATTGGCACCCAGTTCCTTGATCAGCGCGACGTCCTCCTCGTGGTCAGCCTTGGAGATGGCCCAGCCCTTGTCCAGGCGGTCCTGATGACGAGCCACGCCGTGCAGAGGCA
>JAFQSI010000147.1 GCA_017409645.1 Oscillospiraceae bacterium
CGAGCCCACGGACCCCGAACCTACGGATCCCGAGCCCACGGATCCGGAACCCTCCGAGCCGGAGCATGTCCACGACTGGCGGCTGAACAAGGCCCTGCCTGACTCCGATACCGAGGGAGACGTCTCCATCGATGTGGGTGAGTCCTTCCTCCTGCGGCTCTATTGCCGGGGCGTTGGCTGCACTGAGTACGCACCCGTGACCTGGACGGCCAGCCGCGCGGGCATCGTCACCATCGACGGCTTCCGGATCACCGGCGTCACCGCCGGTTCCAACACCACCCTCTCCTGCGAGTGGGAGGGCAAGACCTACTCCTGCATCGTCCGGGTCCGCAAGCAGACCAACCACATGCCCGAGATCCAGCTTCCCATCTGATCCATTTGAGCAGAGCCGCCCCGAAAGGGGCGGCTCCCAGACTGTCGATAAACCCTATGTTCTTCCAATTTCGGAGGGAGGGGGTGTGTGCGGGGGAACCGTCAGGGTTCCCCCGCGCGTTCAATAAAGGATGAATTCCGAACTTTTGGAGAAAGTTCGGAATTCTAATCAGCCCGTCGAAAACACTTTTTCGACGGGCTGAGAGCCGCCCCGAACGGGGCGGCTCCTGTTTTATCCTGCGGCAAAGGCCCGGGCGGTCAGGGCAGACAGCTCGTAGGCGGTGCGCTCCACCGGGACGTCGCCCACATATTTGGTGTAGATCCTGCTCTGCAGACGGCCCTGGATCTCGATCCGGTCCCGGGTGTGGCAGCGGCTGATCTCCTGGGCCGTCCGGCCCCAGAGGATGCACGGTAAGTAATCGGCCCGGCGGAAGGCCCTGGGGACCGCCAGCATGGCGTCGCAGATCTCCCGGCCCAGGGGCGTCCGCCGGAAGGTCGGCTCCCGGCAGAGCAGACCGCTGACCGCGGCCTCGTTCACCGGCTCCCCATCCTCCGGGAACAGCTCGGATGCAAAGACGAAGATCATCAGATGGCGGCCTGTTGCATCGGTCTGGTTGTGGGACCGGATCTGGCCCCGGACGGTCAGCCGCAGTCCCGGGGACAGGGGAAGCTCCGAAAGCCGCTCCTGACCGGCGATCACCGGCAGGGTATCCACCGCGCCGCTCAGCCGGGGGACCTCCAGCAGGAACCGGCAGAAGCGTCGGCCGTGATTCTCGTGGGAAAACTCCGGCAGCCCCAGCAGGTCCCCCCGGAGGATGATCTGATTCTCATGTTGTTCCATGTTACCACCTCAAATGCAGTTGTATGGAACAATCTATGGGCTATGAGGGAAAATGAGAACCGCAGAACCGGAAAAGGCCCCTGACCATTCGTGTCAGGGGCCTTGTATGCTTTACAGGTCGGCGTAGGTGATCAGCTGAACGTCATGCGCTGCGCACCAGACGCTGACGCGGGGGTCCGTGGCGAAGGCCACCTCCCTGGCCCGCTGAACGGTGATGTAGGAGGTGTTCAGCACATAATCATCCACATAGCCCGGATGCAGGACCATCAGGACGGCCTCGTCCTGGGCAAGCTCCTGCTCCATGGCCTTCTTCATGCTTTCAAAGGGAACGTAATCGGGCCGGTCGCTGTCCATGCTGTGCCGGAAGGCTAGCTTACCCAGCTTCATGCGGCCTTTGCTGTCAAAGCCGAGGGATGCAACGCCGTGCTTTTGCGCGACGATGGCCACGGCCCGGAAGAAATTGGCGCTGGGGACGGCGTGGATCTCGACCATGTAGGGCTTGCGTCCGGTCAGTCGGACAAGACGCTGGTACTGGGCCTCCACTTCCAGGATAGCCTCCTCCAGGACGACGAAGTCCTCCGCCGCCTGACGGTACAGGCTCTTGTCCTTGAAATTGCCGTTCTCATCCACCAGACTGGGGACCAGCGCCGGATCGGTCAGCGGTCTGCCCTGGCAGATGTTGGTGTGGACGGTGAAGATCACATCGGTCCCGTCCAGCAGCCGGACGCCATGCTCCGCCCACTCCATATTGGTCATGACGCCCACACAGCGGACGACGCCGTCCCGGACGGCGCGGTTGATGCCGTAGTTGACGGCTTCGCAGTAGCCGAGGTCATCGGCCCGGATCAGCAGTTTTTTCATGAGATGGCTCCTTTCAGAAAGCTCTGGGCGGACTTGTAGCCGTGGATGGGGGCCGTTTCCAGCACCGCCCGGTTGATGGCCTTGGCCATCACATGGGCCGCCAGGGTGCCCACCACATCGGCGCAGGAGCGGACCTTGCCGACAGACATGGCGTAGATGCTGTCGCCGTCCATGGAGGTATTCACGGGCCGGATGGTCCGGGCCAGGCCGTTTGACGCCATGGCGGCCACCTTGTTCATCTCGGCCTTGTCCAGGCCTGCATTGGTGATGATGCAGCCGATGGTGGTATTCAGGCAGAAGGTGCTTGCAAGCTGCAAAAGCTTCACCGCTTCCTTTTCACTGGAGATCATGGCGGTCTTGTCCTTGCTCAGAAGGCCCGCCAGCTCCCTGTTTGAGTCCATTTCGTAGACGTCGCCGATGGCGTTGACGGCGACGATGGCACCCACCTGTAAGCTTCCCACCTGAGCGGCATAGCAGCCCAGGCCGGATTTCATGGAGCGGTCATTTCCGAGGATCTTGCCGACCGTGGCGCCCATGCCCGCGCCCACATTGCCGTTGCGCTCCAGATCCCGCTGGGCATCCTCACAGGCCCGGTAGCCCATGGCGGCGTCGGGCCGTACGGAGCCATCCACGCAGCCCAGGTCGAAGATGCTCGAGCCCACGACGATGGGCACGATATTGCCGCCCACCTTGACGCCCTTGCCCTGCTCCTCCAGATATTTCATCACGCCCCCCGCGGCATCCAGACCGAAGGCGCTGCCGCCGGAGAGGAGAACGGCGTTGACGCCGTCGTTGCTCATAAGGGGATTTAAAAGCTGCGTCTCCCGGCTGGCGGGACCGCCGCCCCGGACATCCAGACCGCAGACGGCCTTCTTGTCCGGCAGGATGACGGTGCAGCCGGTGGCGTGGGCCTCGTCCTGGGCGTGGCCAATCTTCACGCCCTTGATGGCGTGCAGGGAGATCTCTTTCCATTCGCTCATGTGGTTTCCTCCTTTTTCTGCAGCGCCCATTTCTCCAGCGCAGGCCGGATGGGCGGGGAGAGGTTCTCGGGGAGAGCGTCGGCGGCGAAGAACTGCAGCTGCTCGACTTCGCCCTTCTGGGGCTTCAGGTCGCCGGAAAATTTACGGCACAGGAAGACGATGTCCACATTGCTGACCTCGTCGCCGTTGGGGTAGATGTAGTGCAGCTCCGGGCCGGAGAAGACGCCGAACAGCTCGACTTCTTCTGCGACAAGACCCGTCTCCTCGAAAAGCTCCCGCTTTGCCGCGTCCTCGACCCGTTCGTCGATCTCGATGGAGCCGCCGCAGGTGCCCCAGCAGTGGTTGTCGGAGCGCAGCTGCAGCAGCACCCGGCCCTGGGTGTCCTCCACGATGACGCTTGCGCCCACCTGGATCAGGGGCCGGTGGCCGACAATTTTTCGTAAATCAAGTATATAACCCATAATTTCAGATTGGAGAGTGGAGATTGGAGAGTTGAGATGAAGGAGATCTCCACTCTTCACTCTTCAATCTCCAATCTCATTTCTTGTTGGTTTTCCTGCCGCCCTTGATCTCTGCTTTGGGAGGCTTGGGCTTGAAGCCGGGGCGTTCGATGGGAGCCTTGCCCCTGACGGGCTTGGCGGGGAGCTTTTTGCCAACGGGGGCGGGCTTTTTGGGCGGCGGGGCCGTGTGGCCGGTGGGACGGGGCGGCACGGCCCGGATCAGGCACTTGGGGCCGGAGCCAATCAGATCCTCCCGGTGGGCCTTGAGGAGGGCCTCCCGGACCAGGTAGTAGTTCTTGGGGTTGCGGTACTGGATCAGGGCCCGCTGCATGGCCTTCTCATGGGGATCCGTGGGGACGTAGACTTTTTCCATGGTCCTGGGGTCCAGACCGGTGTAGTACATGACCGTCGAGAGGGTGGAGGGGGTGGGATAGAAGTCCTGGACCTGCTCGGGGTTGTAGCCCATGTCCCGGATGTACTCGGCCAGCTCGATGGCCTCCTTGAGGGTGGAGCCGGGATGGCTGGACATCAGATAGGGGACCAAATACTGATTCATGCCGAATTCTTTGTTCAGTGCAAAATACTTGTCCACAAATTTGTTGTAGACGGCGTTGCGGGGCTTGCCCATCCGGGAGAGGACCGCGTCGGACACATGCTCGGGGGCGACCTTCAGCTGACCGGAGATGTGGTACTGCACAAGCTCCCGGAAGAAGGTGTCCTTCTTGTCCGCCAGCAGATAGTCAAAGCGAATGCCGCTGCGGACGAATACCTTCTTCACGCCGGGGATCTTCCGCAGCTTGCGAAGCAATGCGATGTAGTCGGAGTGGTCCGCCCGCATATTCTTGCAGGGGGTGGGATACAG
>JAFQSI010000148.1 GCA_017409645.1 Oscillospiraceae bacterium
GCGCCGGTGTAGAGCTGGTAGTAGGTGCCCTTCTTTTCGATCAGCTCGTCGTGGGTGCCGCGCTCGATGATGCGGCCGTGGTCGAGGACCATGATGCAGTCGGAATTCATGATGGTACTCAGGCGGTGGGCGATGACGAAGACCGTGCGGCCCTCCATCAGCTTGTCCATGCCGTCCTGGACGAGCTTTTCGGTGCGGGTGTCGATGGAGGAGGTGGCCTCGTCGAGGATCATGACGGGGGGATCGGCCACGGCGGCCCGGGCGATGGACAGCAGCTGCCGCTGACCCTGGGAGAGGGAAGCGCCGTTGCCGGTCAGCTCCGTGTTGTAGCCCTGGGGAAGTCTCGTGATGAAGTCGTGGGCGTTGGCCAGCTTTGCCGCGGCGATGCACTGCTCGTCGGTGGCGTCCAGCTTGCCGTAGCGGATATTCTCCATGACGGTGCCGGTGAAGAGGTTCGTCTCCTGAAGCACCACGCCCAGGGACTGGCGCAGGGCGTTCTTCTTGATCTTGTTGATGTTGATGCCGTCGTAGCGGATCTTGCCGTCGGCGATGTCGTAGAACCGGTTGATCAGGTTGGTGATGGTGGTCTTGCCTGCACCGGTGGAGCCGACGAAGGCGATCTTCTGGCCGGGCTTGGCGTAGAGGGTGATGTCATGCAGCACCAGCTTCTCGGGCACATAGCCGAAGTCCACATGGTCCAGGACGATGTCGCCCCGCAGGGGGGTATAGGTGGTGGTGCCGTCGGCCTTGTGGTAGTGCTTCCAGGCCCAGTGGCCGGTGCGCTTGTGCATGGGCACCACGTTGCCGCCGGCGGTGATAACGGCGTTGACCAGCTCCACATAGCCCTCGTCCACCTCGGGCTCCTGATCCATCAGGTCGAAGATCCGCTCGGCACCGGCCATGGCCATGACGATGGAGTTGACCTGGTTGGAGATCTGGGAGATGGGCATGTTGAAGGAGCGGGAGAGGAGCATGAAGGTCATCAGATCGCCCAGGGAGAGCATCTTGCCGCCGCTGCTGACACAGAGAAGGCCGCCGACGATGGCGAGAACGGCGTACTGGACATAGCCCAGGTTGTTGTTGATGGGGCCCATGGCGTTGGCGAACTTGCCGGCGTTGTAGGCATTGCGGCGCAGCTCCTCGTTCAGCTCGTCGAAGCGCTCCTTGCACGCGTCCTCGTGGTTGAAGACCTTGACCACCTTCTGGCCGTTGATCATCTCCTCCACGAAGCCGTTGACGGCGCCCAGGGCCTTCTGCTGGCCGATGAAATACGCACTGGACTTGCCCACCACGAACTTGGTGACATTGATGATGCCGAAGACCGTGACGGCCATGACGATGCACAGGATCCAGCTGGTACTCAGCAGCCGGGTGCCCACCACCACCAGGGTGATGATGGAGGAGGCCGTCTGTGGGATGGACTGGGACACCATCTGGCGCAGGGTATCGATGTCGCTGGTGTAGCGGGACATGATGTTGCCGGCGGTGTTGGTGTCGAAATAGCGGATGGGCAGCCGCTGCATCTTGGTGAACATCTCATCGCGGATGGTCTTCTGGGTGCCCTGGGCCACGCCGACCATCAGGAAGTTGTACAGCCAGGAGCAGAAGATGCCAAGGGCAAAGATGCAGGCGATCCGGATCAGGAAATCGAAGATGGGGTCAAAATCCGTGGAGCCGGATTCCACCATGGGCAGGATGTAGTCATCGACCAGGGTGCCCAGGGCGGCGGAGCCGGTGGTGGAGGCGAAGGCGTTCACGCAGATGCACAGCAGAACGATCACCAGGATGGGGATGTACTTGCGCATATAGCCGAGCAGGCGGGTCAGGGTCTTCTTGGGATCCCGGGCCTTGCGGCCGTCACCTTTCATTTTGACAGGGGGCATTATTCATCCCCTCCTTTCTGCTGGGAGTAGTAGACCTCCTGATAGATGGGGGAGGAGGCCATCAGCTCGTCGTGGGTGCCCACGGCGGCGACCATGCCGTTTTCCATCATGATGATCATGTCGGCGTCCTGGACGGAGGAGATCCGCTGGGCGATGATCAGCTTGGTGGTATCGGGGATGAATTCCCGGAAGGCCTGGCGGATCAGGGCGTCGGTCTTGGTGTCGACGGCGGAGGTGGAGTCGTCCAGGATCAGGATCTTCGGCCGCTTCAGCAGGGCCCGGGCGATGCACAGACGCTGCTTCTGACCGCCGGAGACATTGGTGCCGCCCTGCTCGATGTGGTGGTCATACTTGTCGGCGAAGCCCTGGATGAAGTCGTCGGCGCAGGCCAATTTACAGGCGTGGACGATCTCCTCGTCGGTGGCGTTGGGGTCGCCCCAGCGCAGGTTCTCCTTGATGGTGCCGGAGAACAGCTCGTTTTTCTGCAGGACCATGGCGACCTGGTCGCGCAGGGCCTCCAGACGGTAGTCCTTGACGTCGATGCCGCCCACCTTCAGCACACCCTCGGAGACGTCGTACAGACGGGGGATCAGCTGGACCAGGGTGGATTTACTGGAGCCGGTGGAGCCCAGGATGCCCA
>JAFQSI010000149.1 GCA_017409645.1 Oscillospiraceae bacterium
CTGTTGTAGATCAGGATGGGCGCAGCGGCCCGGGAGATCATGACGCCGTCGTGATAATCGATGGTGATGACGTCGTTGCCCCGCAGCGCCTGGACCACCTCCGGAAACAGGCAGGTACGCCCGGGATCGGTGCCGTGCTGGTTGTCGTAGAGCATCCGGCCGGTATCGTCGGTGATGATCAGACGGGTGGTCTTCAGATTGCCCAGGGATTCCACGGCAGTCCGGGCGGTATTGGCGTTGAGGACCTCCTGACCGCCTGCGGCGGAGGAGACGAGGAGGATCCTGTCCATCATGGCGGTGTGCTTGCTCCGGTAGAAAAGCTGCTGGCTGGTCCGGGAGCAATAGATGTTCAGAAACAGCATCACGAAAAAGGTCAGGGCGATATACACCGCCGCATAGCGCACCTGATTGCTGCCGTAGCGCAGTTTGCGCTGCTCACTTCTTGAAATAATAGCCAACGCCCCACTTCGTCATAATGTGTTTCGGCTGGGCCGGATTCTCCTCCAGCTTTTCCCGGAGACGGCGGATGTGGACGTCCACGGTCCGGATGTCGGAGCGGTATTCGTAGGCCCAGATGGTGTTCAGCAGGTCATCCCGGGAGTAGACCCGGTTCGGATTGCGCATGAGGAACTCGATGACGTCGAATTCCTTGGCGGTCAGGTCTGCAAGCTCGTCGCCCCGGTAGGCGTTCCGGCCGTCCAGATCCAGACGGATGGAGCCGCCCACCAGCTCGTTTTTCGGCGGCACCTTGGCGGCGGAGACGGCGCTGCGGCGCAGCAGGGCCCGGATCCGGGCCTTCAGCTCCAGAATGTTGAAGGGCTTGGTCAGGTAATCATCAGCGCCCTGGTCAAAGCCCAGGAGCTTGTCCATATCTCCGGCCTTGGCCGTCAGCAGGATGATGGGCACATCGGAGAATTCCCGGATCCGGGTGCAGGCCTCCAGGCCGTCCATCCGGGGCATCATCACATCCAGGACGATCAGGTCCGGGCTCTGGCTCCGGGCCAGCTCCACGGCCTCCATGCCGTCGCAGCCGGTGATGACCTCGTAGCCGTCGTTTTGCAGGTTGAATCGGATGCCCTTGACCAGAAGGGCCTCGTCATCCACGACAAGTATTTTCATAAGCTTCCTCCTATACGGTGGCGTAGGGCTTCAGATCTGCCAGACGCTTCTCGCCGATGCCCTTGACGTTGATCAGCTGATCGACGCTGGTGAAGGGGCCGTTGGCATTGCGGTAATCGATGATCCGCTGGCCGATGACCTCGCCGATCCCCGGCAGGGCCTCCAGCTCCCGCAGTGATGCGGTGTTGATGTTGACGGGGAAGGTGACCTCCGGCTCCTTTGATTTTGAGGTGGCGGATGTCTGGGTCTTTGATGGGGCGCTGCTGCTCTGGCTGGGGGCAGAAACAGTCTCAGCGGGGACCGTCGTCTCCGGCGGCAGCGTCACCAGAACCTCCTGCAGCACGATCACCGTCTCCCCGGGGATCGTCTCATATACGGTACGGGAGATCTCGATGGCTCCGACCCGGGTATTGCGTCCGAGAAAGAATCCGCCGGTGAAGCCGCCGAAGAGCAGCACCAGTGCAGCAAGGGCCGCAGCGGCCTTATTTTTCATGGCAGACCCTCCTTTCATTGACGCGGGGCGGATAAAATGCTATAATACACAGGTATCGCTTCGGCAGTGCCTTTCGACTGCCTGCGACCATTATACACAATTTTTGACAGCCGGACAAGTCCGGCAGCAGGATATTGGTGATGAATATGAAAAAATTTCGTTTGTTAAGCCTGATGACGGCCCTGACGCTGACGGTCAGTGCCGCTGTGATGCCCATCCAGGCGGCCCCGGAGGAGGAGCCGGTCCAGACCACGGCTCCTGTCGAAACGACCGTCCCGCCGGAGACGACCCTTCCGCCGCAGACGGAGCCCACCATGCCCCCGGATTTCCAGGGGGACGCCAGTGTGGAATACGGCTCGCGGACCCTGGACGCCCAAAAGCCCCTGTCCGATGCGGGCGATTACTCCGCCGAGGCCAAGGCTGCGCTGCTGTATGATCTGAATTCCGAGACGCTGGTCTTTGCCCAGGATATCGACGAGAAGCTCTATCCCGCCAGTCTGACCAAGGTCATGACCTGTCTGCTGACCCTCGAGATGCAGCCCGACCTGGATCAGATGGTCACCGTCACAAAGGAGGGCCTGAAGGATATGGAGCCCGGCGGCTCCAATGTGGCGCTGCAGGTGGGAGAGCAGATGTCCGTCCGGGATCTGCTGTACTGCCTGATGGTCAAGTCCGGCAACGACGCGGCCTCCGTGCTGGCGGTCCACAACAGCGGCTCCATCGAGGCCTTCGTGGAGGTCATGAACCGGCGTGCGGCGGAGCTGGGCTGCACCGGCACCCATTTCGCCAATGCCCACGGCCTTCATAACGATGACCACTACACCACCGCAAGAGACATGGCCCGGATCCTCCGGGAAGCCATGCAGCATCCCTTGTTCGAGGAGATCTTCTGCACCAAGGAGTACACCGTCCCGGCGACCAATGTCTCAGAGCCGAGGGAGCTGGCGACCACCAATTTTCTGATCCGCAGCAGCGGCTACCCCGACGTCACCGACTCCCGGGTCCTGGGCGGCAAGACCGGCAACACCTCCAAGGCGGGCCGGTGCCTGGTGACTGTCTCCGAGAAGAACGACATGAAGCTGATCAGCGTCATCCTGGGCGCCAAGGGCACCCGTGGCTCCGACGGCTATTCCTTCGTAAGATACGGCAATTTTGAGGAGACGTCCGACATGCTGGATTTTGCGTATAAGCGCTACACCACCATGCAGGTACTGAACCCCACCGTTGTGGCGGGCCAGTTCCCTGTCAGCGGCGGCTCCCACAACGCCTTCGGCACCATCGGCGCGGCCATGTCCGCTGCCGTGCCCGAGGGCAGCAATGTCGATACCATTGAATATGAGTACAAGCTGATCGACGGCGGCCTGACGGCTCCGGTGAAGCAGGGACAGAAGATCGGCACCGTCCGGGTCTGGTGTGATGATATCTGCCTGGCTCAGCAGGATCTGCTGAGCGCGTCGGATGTTCTGGTGGAATCGGGGAAGTCCTCCGGCCGCCGGACCTCTCCCGATGAATCTCTGGACCTGTGGAACGGGATCCTGAAGATCGCGCTGATCGTGGTGGCGGTGCTGTTCGTGCTGGTGATCCTCCTCAGGATGCGGGCAGCAGCCCTTCGCCGCCGCAGAAAGCGCCGCAAGGCCGCGGCAAAGAAGCCGAATCCCGACAGAAGGAGACGCTGATATGCGAACTTGGGAAGAATTGGAGCAGCAGTGTCTGAGCTGCACCGGCTGCGGCCTGTGCGAGACGCGGCACAACGTGGTCTTCGGCGTGGGAAAACGGGACGCCGGAGTCCTCTTCGTGGGCGAGGGACCCGGCGAGCAGGAGGACCTGAGCGGCGAGCCCTTTGTGGGCCCCGCCGGAAAGCTCCTGGACGATATGCTGTCCATCGTGGACCTGGATCGGGCACAGAATTGCTACATCGCCAACATCGTCAAGTGCCGCCCGCCGAGAAACCGGGATCCTCTGGAGACGGAGCAGGAGGCCTGCATCGGCTACCTGCGCAATCAGGTTGCCCTGATCCAGCCGAAGATCATCGTCTGCCTTGGCCGCATCGCCGCAAAAAAGCTCATCGACCCGGACTTCCGCATCACCCGCCAGCACGGCCAGTGGTTCAGGCGGGGGGATTTCTGGATGATGGCCACCTACCACCCCTCGGCTCTGCTGCGGGATGTGGGCAAGCGGCCCGAGGCCTTTGATGACCTCATGAGCCTTCGCGCAAAGATGAGGGAGCTGGGGGTGGAGCTGTGAAGCACTGCAATCTCGAGGATCTGCCCCGGAAGCATAAGGTGGGCGCAGAGGGGTACGAGTTTGTCAGACGTGATTTTCACCGGGTCCATGAGGCCCAGAGCCTGGTTAGGATCTATGAGATCCCACCCGGAAAGTCAGCGTATCCCTACCACTATCATCTGAAGAATGAGGAGACGTTCTTTATTCTCAAGGGCGCGGGCTTGCTGCGCACCAGAAAAGGGGAGCGGGAGGTCAAGCCGGGCGATCTGCTGTTCTTCCCCGCCGGGGAGGATGGCGCTCACAAGCTGACCAATACCTCTGACAGCGAGCCACTGGTGTATCTGGATTTCGATATCGTCCACGACCTGGATGTGACCATGTACCCGGATTCGGGAAAGCTCGGTATCTGGGGCATGGATACCAACAAAATCTACCGCATCGGGGACGATGTGGATTATTATGACGGAGAATGACAAAATCCCTGCCGATTCGGCAGGGATTTCATTCGTTATAGCAGAAAATATAGAGCAAGGGTCAGCATAGGCGACAATCCGCCCTCGTCGTCCTGGTTCATCAGCAGGAGCAGGAACACGATCATCAGGTCCGCGGTGTCGAGTCCTCTGGGGAGCAGTCCCTTGAAAAAGTCCAGGATCCCCTGGCTCTGCCGGTGACAGGGCTCCGGCTTCGGCGGCTCCGGCGGGGGACAGGGGATCTCCGGCTTCGGCGGCTCGGGCCTGGGCTTCGGTGGTGGTGCCGGGCGGCGCGGCTCCGGCTGTGCGCTGCGGCGGTAGGAGCCGTCGCCCTGGGGGATATAGTGGTTATACATGGCGCCCTCCCTGGTTCATGGCGTGGGAAGCGAATTTGGCGATGAGACTGGCCTGCATGGCCTTCTCCAGCCGGACCAGCCGGTCCTCCGGCACGAAGCCCCGGAGCGCATGGATGAGATCGCGCTGCCGGGGCTCCAGCTGGGTGGCCTTGAGCATGGCCATCATATTCCCCATGGCCCCGGGATCAAAGGGCATGGAGCTGGGCTGCGGCGGGGGAGGGGGCGCGGAGGGCTGCTGGTTCATGGCACCCGCCATGGACATGATCTGCCCCATCAGCTCCGGATTGGAGAGAATGGATTGGAGCTTGTCTTCAAATTCCGCCATGGCCGTCCCTCATCTGCTTCGAGAGCTGCTGAACCTGGCTGTCGGCCAGCAGGGGAGACAGGGCCTCCTTTGCACCGGCGGTGTCGCCCCGGAAGGCCCGGTCCACCGCCGCCTGGAGGGCAGACTGGTCCAGCTGCTGGAGTCTTGCCAGCAGCGCCTGGGCCTCGGGCTGCTGAAGCATCCGGGCCAGATCGGATCGGGAAAAATCTCCGTTTTTTTGAAACATACGATTGCCTCCTGTTCGCTGGGCTGATATAATGATAGCAAATCCTATGAAGCGAGGAAGATGCTTATGAAACGAATTCTCGTTCTGTCCGATTCCCACCGGGGAATGTCCTTCATGCGCTGGTGCGTGGAGACTGTCAAGCCCAATGCCATCGTCCATCTGGGCGATTTTTACGACGACGGCGATGAGCTGCACGAGGAGAACCGCCAGATCCCCATCTATCAGGTGGCGGGCAACTGTGACTGGTATTCATCCCCTCCCGGTGCCCGGGAGATCCTGATCATGCCGGTCTGCGGCGTGGAGCTGTATATGACCCACGGCCACCGCCATTGGGTCAAAAGCGGAACGGACCAGCTGATCGAAGCCGCCCGGGAGACGAGTGCCCAGGCGGTCCTCTACGGCCACACCCACATCGCCGACTGCCGCAAGGACGGGGACCTGTGGGTCCTGAACCCCGGTGCCGCAGGCTCCTGGGGCGGCAGCGCCGGCATCATCGAGGTGGACGGCGGCAAGATCGTGAGCTGCCGCATTTTCCGCTACGGCGATCAGGAGGAGCTGACATGATCCTGACCATCGACATCGGAAACTCCACCATAACCCTGGGCGGCGTGGAGGACAGTGAGATCTGCTTCGAGTGCCGGATCAACACCGACCGGGTGAAGACCTCCGACACCTACTGCATCGATCTGAAGACGCTGTTTGAGATCTACGGCGTGGAGCTGGGGACCATCGAGGGCGTCATCATCGCCTCGGTGGTGCCCCAGGTCCTGAATTCCGTCCGGACCGCCATCCGCAAGCTCCTGGGCACAGAGCCGCTGGTGGTGGGGCCGGGGCTGAAAACGGGTCTGAACATCAAGCTGGAAAATCCCGGTCAGATGGGCGCGGATCTGGTGGCCGCCGGTGTGGCGGCGCTGCGGGAGCATAAGCCCCCGCTGGTGATCATCGATATGGGCACTGCGACGACCATGTCCGTCCTCGATCTCGAGGGGGCACACCTGGGCGGCTGCGTCTGTCCGGGCCTGCGGATCAGTCTGGAGGCCCTGACGGGCAGGACCTCCCTGCTGCCGGGTATCCAGCTCGACAGTCCCAGGCAGGCCATCGGCCGCAACACCGCCGACGCCATGCGCAGCGGCGTCATGTACGGCACCGCGGCCATGCTCGATGGCATGATCGACCGGTTCCGGGAGGAGACGGGCTGGGATTTCACCGTCGTCGCCACCGGAGGCCTGGCCAAGCGGGTGGTGCCCCTGTGCCGCCACCGGATCGTCTATGACCGGCACCTGATCATCAAGGGTCTGGCAGCC
>JAFQSI010000017.1 GCA_017409645.1 Oscillospiraceae bacterium
GAAAGGGTGGCACTTGGAGCAGATTTCGACTCTGATGTCCTTCTTGGTAGAACCAGTGGTAAAGACATTGCCGCAAGCGCAGCGGATGGTAGTCTGATCGTACTTGGGATGGAGACCTTCCTTCATTGTTGTTCACCTCTTTCTTATCAGGTAAAAGGGCATAATGCCCTCAGCAATTTCAATCGCTTGAGTATATTACCACATCTGTTTCCAGAATGCAAGCATTATTTTCAGTTTTTTTCGATTTTTCTCAGAAAGTCCACTCGCCGTTTTCGAAGATGCGGACCGTCTCGCCGCCCCGGCAGATGGCGTCGATATTCATGCTGTCGCAGCCGATCATGAAATCGGTGTGGATCATGGAATCGTTGACGCCCAGCTCCCGGCACTCCTCCAGGGTCCGGTTGTGGTAATCGGTCAGGCAGTCCTTGTAGCCCATGCCCACGGCCAGGTGGCAGACGGCGTTCTCATCGTACAGGGTGTTGAAGAACAGCAGGCCGCTGAGGTTGATGGGGCTGGACTGGGGCACGATGGCGACCTCGCCCAGGTAGCGGGCACCCTCGTCCATGTTCAGCATGGTGGTCAGGACCTCGTCGCCCACCTCTGCATGGGACTCCACGACCTTACCGCCCTCGAAGCGCATCCAGAAGTTGTCGATCAGCTGGCCCTGGTAGCTCAGAGGCTTGGTGGAATAGACGATGCCATCGGCCTGGCCCCGCTTGGGGGTGGTGAAGCACTCCTCGGTGGGGATGTTGGGGTTGAAGAAGACGCCGCTCTTGGTGGTCTCGCCGCCGCCGCAGAACTGGCCCTCGGGGATCAGGCCCACGGTGATGTCGGTGCCGTTGTCGGCGAAGATGCGGACCTTCTCGATGCCCAGCTCATTCAGATGTCGGCAGTGGGCCTCCATGTTGGCGTTGTGTCTGGCCCAGTTCTCGATGGGGTCGCCGTCCAGGACCCGGGAAGCGGAGAGGATGGCCTCCCAGAGCTTCTCCACGGCCTGATTCTTGCTCAGCTCGGGGAACAGCTTCTTGGCCCAGGCCACGCCGGGGACGGCTGCGCCGCACCACTGCTCCTTGCCGTTGCGGGCGTCAGAGTAGGGCTTCAGGATGGGATAGCTCAGCTGGCGGCCCTTGGCAAGCTTGGCGGTGTTGACGCCCTTCAGGCCGTCGGGATCGTCGGAGATCAGGTGGATCCGGCAGGGCACGGTGTCGACATAGTGCTGCAGCTTCTCCTTCTCCCACTCGTGGACGGTGCCCAGGGTCTTGACGGACTGGTAGCGGGCGTGGAGCTTGGTCAGGGGCTGGTAATTCCAGTTGACGGTGACTTTTCCGGCCTTGGCCTTGTAAGCCTCGTCGACGACCATGGCGACGAACTCGGGCTGATCCAGACCGGCGTTGATCAGGACCTCCTGGCCCTTCTGCACATTGACGCCGCAGCGGACGATCAGCTTTGCATACTGACGAAGAATGGACTTTTTCATAGGGATGCTCCTTCAAAATTCAAATCTTTTGTTATTTTATCAGAATAACCCACATTCGTCAATCCATTCCTTGAAAGGTTGAAAAATGAGAACGGCTATGCTATCATTTCCTTAACTATCAACTATCAACTGGAGAACACACCATGCTGACAAGAACCGAATTTTCTGAACTTCTCTCCGACCGTCCCCTGCTGCTCGACGGCGCCACCGGGTCCAATCTGCAGAAGGTGGGCATGCCCCGGGGCTGCTGCACCGAGGAGTGGATCTTAAACCACCCGGAAGCCATCCTCGATCTTCAGCGCCGCTATGCCGCCGCGGGCAGCCGTGTGGTCTATGCCCCCACCTTCCAGGCCCAGCCCATCCCCCTGGCGAATGTGAAGCTGGACCGGCAGACCGAGTCCATCAACGCCATGCTGGTCGCCTTAAGCCGTCAGGTGGAGGGTGTGCTGGTGGCCGGAAACCTGACCACCCTGGCGGCCTTTATCGACAGCTACGACACGGCTCTCTTTGACACCATGGTGGAAAACTACCGCCGTCAGATCGTGGGCCTTTTGGAGGGCGGTGCGGACCTGCTGGCCGCTGAGACGCTCCTGTACCCCCAGGACGCGGAAGCCATCCTGACCGCCGCCGAGCTGGAGGGCGCGGAAACGGTGATGTACTCCTTCACCATGCAGCCCGACGGCTCCCTGTTTTCCGGCATGGACGCGGGCAAGGTCCTGCGGGAGCTGGAGGAGGCGGGCGCCGCCGCCGTGGGCTTCAACTGCGTGGCCGCGGATATGATGACCCCCGGCCTTGTCTCGAAGCTCCGCCGTCAGGTGCGGGGACCCCTGATCTGCAAGCCCAATGCGGGCATCCCCGTCATCAAGCCCGGCAATGTTGTGGAATATCCCATGGAGCCGGAGGAATTCGCCGGGATCGTGGCCGACTGCCACCAGATGGGCGCGAGGATCCTCGGCGGCTGCTGCGGCACCGCCCCGGCGTACATCGCAGCCGTAAAGGAGCGTGTGTGCAGATGATGGACATCGATGCCATTATGGAGCAGCTGCGCCCCCGGCTGGACACCCACGGCCTGGACAGCCGGGTCATCCGGTCCCACCTGGGGGACTGTCCCTGGCGGGTGTACCTGTTTTCCGAGGTGGATTCCACCAACACCCGGCTCAAGGAGATGGCGAAGGTAGGCTCCCCCGCCGGCACCGTTCTCGTCGCCGACCGGCAGACGGGCGGCCGGGGCCGTCTGGGACGGTCCTTCCTCTCCCCCGGCGGCGTGGGCGTATACCTGTCCGCCCTGATCCGGCCCGACTGCGCCCCCACTGAGCTGATGCACCTGACCTGTGCCGTGGCTGTGGCCATGTGCGACGCGGTGGAAAACGCCTTCGGCTTCCGCCCGGGCATCAAGTGGACCAACGACCTGGTTGTGGAGAATAAAAAGCTGGGCGGCATCCTGACGGAGCTGGGCCTGGACCCGAAGACGGGCCGGGTCAGCTATGCCATCCTGGGCATCGGCATCAACTGCGGCCAGACCGCTTCCGATTTTGACGAAAGCATCCGCAGTATGGCCACCTCCGCCCGGATGGTCCTGGGCCGGGAAGCGGACCGGAATCTGCTCATCGCCGAGATGGTCCGGGCTCTGGAAAACATGGACCAGACGCTCCTGACGTCCACTGACGCCATGCTCGGGCGCTACCGCAGGGACTGCATCACCCTCGGAAAATGGGTGAGCATCCTCCGGGGCGACGAGGTCCGCCATGCCCTGGCCCTGGACATCGATGCAGAGGGCGGCCTGATCGTCCGCTACGAAAGCGGCGAAATTGGCACCGTCACCTCCGGCGAGGTCTGCGTCCGCGGACTTTATGGCTATATTTGACAAAAAAGAGTTGCATTTATCAAGGACATTGGTTATACTAAGGGTGTATACAATAAACAATGGAGGGTTCCGAAATGAAACTTGCCGAAAACATCATCAAGATTGGTCTGGCCATCGCCGCCGTCGCCGGTATCGCATACCTGGTCGTGAAGTACATGGACGCCATCAAGGCCTGGCTGGAGAAGCTCTGCCCCGCCTGTGAGATCGAGGAGGAGGCCATCGAGGAGGCCGCCGCCGAGGAGATCGCTGCCGAGCCCGCCGCTGAGGAAGCTCCCGCTGTCGAGGAGGTTCCCGCCGCCGAGGAGACTGCCGCTGTTGAGGAGACTCCCGTGGTCGAGGAAGTCGTCGTCGAGGACGGCACCCCCGTTGCCGAGGAAGCCGATTTCGAGGCCTGATCCCTTATAAAGCCACAAGGGCCCCCGTCCGGATGGACGGGGGCCTTTCTTATGCAGTTCAGAACAGCGGTGTCGTGTACACAGCATCCTCGGTCATGACCCGGAAGGCATCCCGGACGCCGGGCATATCCTCGGCGAAGGTCATACCGAACCAGTGGCTGGTTGTGGGCAGGACCCGGATGCGAACCTCCCCGCGGCACAGCAGCAGCCCCATCTCACTGGGGATCAGGAACTCGGACTTCGGCTCATTCAGACGCTCTCCCAGGAACTCGATGAACCGATCTTCCAGCTTGTCCAGCACATCGGGGGTAAAGCCCCACATGTTCATGGACACGGGGATATCCGGACTCAGGTCCCGGACCTCGCCGAACACCTCCGCCCGGGCTCCGTCCTGGGTCTTGATGACATTTTTCGTCTCGACGATGTGGGTCAGCCAGCCGTCCTCGGTCCGGCACAGACCTCTGGTCACGCCGCCATGCTCGCTGAGGGTGTTGCCCAGCCGGAAGCCGATCAGGCCGTATGTACCTTCGGAACCCTCTTCCAGGCTGTCCAGGAATTCCATGGCCCGACGAAAGGCATCCTTGCCGTAGTAGTCGTCGGCATTGATCACCGCAAAGCCGCCATGGAGCATGCCCTTGCAGCTGAGCAGCGCATGGCCCGTGCCCCAGGGCTTGACCCGCTCCTCCGGGCACCGGAAGCCCCCGGGCAGATCATTTTTCTCCTGATAGGCACAGAGGACCTCCACGCCCTTTTTCGCGCAGATGGCGCGGATCCGGTCGCCCATGATCCGGTCAAACAGTTCCTCGATATCGTGACGGATGATGAAGATCACCCGGTTGAATCCTGCCTCAATTGCATCATGGATGGAATAATCCATGATCACCTCACCGCTGGGGCCGACGCTCTGCAGCTGCTTGATGCCGCCGGCAAACCGGGACCCAAGCCCCGCCGCCAGGACCACCAGGGTTCGTTCCTGTTTCATTTCGCTCTCACTCCTCTTCCGGCGGGTGGGAGACCCGCTCTGGTTACAAACAGTATACTATTTATTACAATGGATTTCAAGCCAATGCAAAGTCTCTTCCATTTTTTCGTGAATAATCGCCATTTTCTCCTGTCTGCGCAACCGCTTTATCACCAACTCCCGCTTCAATGCAGCGCCCTTGTCCGCTGCTGTCTCCCGGTAGCGCAGCTTCAGTGGTCCCCTTCCCCGGGTGTATTTCGCGCCCTTTCCCGATTCGTGGGCCTTCAGCCTCCTGCACAAATCGTCCGTGATTCCGGTGTACAGGGTCCCGTCACCACATTCGAGAATGTATACAGTCCATTCCTTTTCCATACTTCCTCATTGTATAAAAACCGGGCCGTTTTCCGGCCCGGTTGGTCGTTATCGTTTTCTCACCGGAGCGCCCAGCATCCGGTCCAGCGTCAGAAACAGCACATCCCACAGCAGCACCGTCACCGCCGTCAGAAGCCAGCCCTCCGTCATGGCCGCGCCCGCGCCCATGACAAGCAGCAGCACGCCATAGCTTGCCGCACCGGCCAGGGTGAAGAACACCAGCTTCGCCGGCTGCTTCAGCGGCCCAAGCTTCTCAAAGAGATGGCGCACCATGGGATAGTATCCCAGGAAGACATAGACCAGCGCCGCCTCCCGGTCCGGGGCCAGAAACAGGCTCAGCACCGCCGTGGCCATGTAGTAGCACCAGCCGATCCGCCGTCCGCAGCGCTCCAGAACGGGACGGTTCATCAGCATGCACAGCACCGGACAGACGTAGGTGTTCACGGGAATGAGACTGCCCAGAGACATCAGGACTACGGCCACCGCCGTCAGCATCCCGCCCAGGGCCACCTGTCTGGCCTTCATCACTCGGTCTTGTTCTTCAGCAGGCCGTACTTGATGTCCCAGAGTTTCTGGCTCAGATCCACATAGTAGGTCTGGGGATTGTCGAAGCGCTTGATCTCGTCCCAGAGGGTGTCCACCTGCTGGGCGCAGTAGGTGCGGATCTCCTCCAGAGTGGGCAGCTCGTAGACCAGCTCGCCGTTTTTGAAGACGGGCACCTGCAGCTCCTTGGCCGTGTAGTTGTAGACGGTCCGGCGCTTCCAGGTGGCCTCGGGATCGAAGATCTCGATGTCCTGGCTGTCGTCCACCATCTCGTCGTGGACGCACATGTAGTCGGCGATGGCCTTGCCGGTGTCCTTGCCGATGAAGCGGTAGAGCTTCTTGTAGTGGGGGGTGGTGATCTTGCCCACGTTCTCGGAGATCTTGATCTTGGGGGTGATGGAGCCGTCGGCATGCTCCACGGCCACCAGCTTGTAAACGCCGCCGAAGACGGGCTCGCTCTTGGCGGTAATCAGCCGCTCGCCCACGCCGAACAGGTCGATCTTGGCGCCCTGACGCAGGACGTCCCGGATGATATGCTCGTCCAGGGAGTTGGAGACGGAGATCTGGCAAGTCTCCCAACCGGCCTCGTCGAGCATCTGGCGGGCCTTCCGGGTCAGGTAGGCCATGTCGCCGGAGTCCAGACGGATGCCGCACTTGGTGATGCCCAGGGGCTTCAGGACCTCGTTGAAGGCCTTGATGGCGTTGGGCACGCCGGACTTGAGGGTGTTGTAGGTGTCCACCAGCAGCGTTGCGTTGTTGGGGTACATCTTGCAGTAGGCGGTGAAGGCCTCCAGCTCGGTGTCGAACATCTGGACCCAGGCGTGGGCCATGGTGCCGCCGGCGCGGACGCCGAAGAGCTGGTCGGAGATGGTGCAGGCGGTGCCGTGGCAGCCGCCGATGTAGGCCGCCCGGGCGCCCAGCATGGCCGCGTCGGGACCCTGGGCCCGACGGGAACCGAACTCCAGGACGGTCCGGCCCTCAGCGGCCCGGACGATGCGGTTGGCCTTGGTGGCGATCAGGCTCTGGTGGTTGATGCACAGCAGCAGGTACGTCTCGATGAGCTGAGCCTCGATGGCAGGGGCCCGGACGGTGACCAGGGGCTCCTGGGGGAAGACCACGGTGCCCTCGGGCACGGCCCAGATGTCGCCGGTGAACTTGAAATCCTTCAGGTACTCCAGGAAATCCTCGGTGAACATCTCCCGGCCGCGCAAGTACTCGATGTCCTCCTCGGTGAAGTGCAGGTCCCGGATGTAGCTGACGATCTGCTCCAGACCGGCTGCAATGCAGAAGCCGCCGCCGTCGGGGCAGCGCCGGAAGAACAGGTCGAAATAGGTGATCCGATCGCGGTAGCCGTTGGCAAAATAGCCGTTGGCCATGGTCAGCTCGTAGAAGTCGCAGAGCATGGTCAGGTTGAGTTTCTGATTGGTATCCATAGTAAACACCTCGTTTGTCAGTTTGAAGATATTATACGACCGCAGCCGGGAAAAAGCAACCTTTTTATTGACAAGACAGCTGCTATAACAGTCGTCCCTTGACAAATGCCCTTCCCTGCCCTATATTGTAGCAAAAAGGAGGGATGACTATGAAACTCATACTTCTGATCGGCGACAGCGCCGTAGGCAAGATGACCGTGGGCCAGGAGCTTATGAAGATCACGGACCTGCGGCTGTTCCACAACCACATGATGATCGAGCCGGTGCTGGAGATCTTCGGCCAGTGGCGTCCGGATGTGACCCAGCGGCTCCGGCAGGTGATCTTTGAGGAATTTGCGAAGACGGACAGCTATGGTATGATCTTCACCTTCATGTGGGCCTTTGACATGCAGTCGGACTGGGATTACGTGGACTGGGTCAAGGGCATCTTCGGTCTGCCCGAGGAGGATGTGTACTATGTGGAGCTGATCGCCCCCCAGGAGGTCCGGCTCCAGCGCAACGCCACCGACAACCGGCTCCGGCACAAGGCCTCCAAGCGCGACGTGGAGGCTTCCGACGCACGGCTCCTCCGGGACGACGCGTCCTGGCGCTGCGTCAGCCGCCCCGGCGAGATCACCCACCCCAACTACCTCCGTCTGGAAAACGCAGAGATCCCCGCGGAGGAAGCCGCGAGGATCATCCGGGATCACTTCAAATTGTAAGGTCCATCAGCCGTAGCCCCAGGTGCGCAGCTCCCAGGCCCCGCCGTCACTGCGGGTCAGGACCCATTTCCAGTTGATATAATTCTCATTCGGATTCAGACTGCCATCGCCCCCAAACCGGGAGACGCTGAAGTCGGACAAAAGCACGATGGCCTCATCCGCTTCGTACTGCCTGGCCCACTCCTGCTGCTCAGGCAGCGGCTCGTCGTAGCGCAGATTTTTCAGTCTGCATCCATCAAATTCCTTCCGGAAATTCGCTTCCACCACATCCATGGCGCCATGGATCTCCTCCCTGGAATAGCACATAGACTGCTCCACCATCACCCGTTCCACATTGCTCACATCGCCGCCGCAGGCGGTCAGCAGCACCAGACAAAGGAGCAGCGCGACCAGCACGTTCATTTTCCTCATAACGCTTCCGTCCTTTCCTTGAGATGGCCCTACCATAACATAAATCCCCCGGTTTTTCCACAAAACCGGGGGATTCTTCAGGAAATCTTAAGGTTCAGTTGCCGTTTCGGATCTGCAGCAGCTTCTGCTTCAGGTCGTTCTCCATCTTCAGCATCTCCGTTTCGGCGGCCAGGCGCTTGGCGCGGCCGTCGGCCTGGATCTTCAGGACATCGTCGAAGGTCTGGATCAGCTTGGCATTGGTGGCTTTCAGCGTCTCGATGTCCACGATGCCCCGCTCGGCTTCTTTTGCCGTCTCCACGGAAGCCATGTGCAGCCGCTCGGCGTTCTGCTTGAGCAGCGCGTTGGTGACGTCGGTGACCTGCCGCTGGGCGGCGGCAGCCTCGGTGGCGTGGGCGATGCCCAGGGAGATGACCATCTGATTCTTCCACAGGGGGATGGTGTTCATCAGAGTGGTCTGGATCTTCTCAACCATGATGTTGTCGTTGTTCTGGAGCATCCGGATCTGGGGGGCCGTCTGCATGGAGATGGTCCGCGTCAGCTCCAGGTCGTAGATCTTCTTCTCGAACCGGTCGCACTTGTCAGCCAAATCCCGGGCCGCCTGGGCATCCTCGGCCAGGCCCGTGCGCTGGGCGGTGGCCTGAAGCTCCTGGAGCTTGCCGGAGCGGACCTCCTCGAGCTTCTGCTTGCCCGCCAGGATATACATGGTCAGCTCCTTGAAGTAGGCAAGGTTCTGCTTGTACATCTGGTCGAACATGGCCGATTCCTTCATCAGCCGCATCTGGTGGCCCTCCAGGGCCTCGCCGATCTTGGCAACATTGACCTCCGCCTTGGCGAATTTGGTCTTCATCAGCTCCAGCTTGTCGGCCTGCTTGCGGAAGAAGCCGAAGAAGCCCTTCTCCTCCTCGGCGTCGAAGCCCTTCAGCTCACCCACCACACTGACGATCAGGTCACCAACCTCGCCCAGGTCCTGGGTCCGGACATTGGTCAGGGCGGCGTCGGAGAAATCCGCCATCTTCTTCTGGGTGCCCGCGCCGTACTGCAGGATCTGGGCGGTGTTCTCCACATCGATCTTGGCGGCAAAATTCGCCACCATCTGCTGCTCCGCAGGGGTCAGCACCGGCTCCTCTGCCTTGGGCTTGGGGGGCTCGGGCTGGACGGGAACGATCTCGGCGGCGGGCTCCAGCTCCGGCTCCAGAGTCAGCTCGGGGATGGTATCATCGAAGGTAAAATCCATGGTTCATTCTCCTTTATCATGAAAGATTCTGCTGCTTTCTCATTTTGGTCAGCTCGTCCTCGGTCAGGCCCTCCCGGGCCAGCATGGCGTTGAGGACGCTGATATCGCTGGAAATATCCAGGGCCGTCTCCTGAAACAGCTCATCCAGGAGCTTTTCGTAGGCGGCGGTCAAGGTGTCGAGGGTGGCCTCGATCTCCCGCTTGGAAGACTGGATATGCTCTCCCTGGACCGGCTGCGCGTCCATATCCGCGTAGGCCGTCAGGAGCTTGACGGTCATGGGCAGGTAGTAGTCCATCAGCTTTTTCAGGTCCGGGATCACCTCCGGGTGGGTCTTCACCCGGTCAAAGATCCTGCGCACCACCTGCTCGATCCGGTCGATCTTTCCGGACACCGCCTCGCCGGGGATGTCGTCGTTGCATTTGCGGATATGGGCAAGGAAGGAATTGCCTCTGTCCAGGATTTACCGGATCCGCGGGTCCGGCGCCGCAGCCGCCGCGGCGGCCTGCTGCTTCCGGGTCTGCTCCAGCTGCAATCTGGCCTGCTCGAATTGCTGGTAGGTGGCGTCGCTGGTGATCAGGTGATTCTGCTCATGATCCAGGTGGCCCTCCAGAAAGTAGCCGCTGCCGATCATCTTCTGGACATCCTTCCGGACGAAGGGCACATCCCGCCCCACGGCCCGGGCCAGACGATCCAGCGCGCAGCTGGTCTTCTTTCCCAGGAGCTTGCGGTAGGTCCGGAACCGGCCAACGGTCTTCATGGTGCCCACGCCGCTCGAGAGCATCCAGCCGCTGCCCGCCAGCAGAACACCGGGGACCAGCGCCCCGACGATGCCGCCGGAAAACAGACCGGCCACGGTGCCCACGGTCAGGCCAAGGGTAAACACGCCGCCGAAGAAGGATTTCAGGAGCCCCCCGACCACCTTTCCGCCGGTTTTGCCGTAGAGGTCCCGGACATTGATCCGGGGCGTCTGGATCGCGTCCGCGGCCCGGCGCAGGACCTCGCCGCCGGTGTCGGCGGCGTTTTCCAGGACGTGCCGGATATTATTCGCCATATTCTGAAAATCCCGGGAATTCACCGCCCGGTCCACCACATCCTCGATGCTGCGGCCCAGGTCGTCCCAGTTTTGATAGTTGTTCATCTCGATCCACTCCAAGTGATAGTCGAGTTTATTATACAATTCCGCGGTGGAAAATACAAGACTTCCAAAAAATTTAAGAGGACGCCGACGGCGTCCTCTTAATGTGTCCGAAAAAGCCCCTTGCCTCTCCCTATGGGAGAGGTGGCCGAGCGCAGCGAGGTCGGAGAGGGCGCTGGATTTTCTTAGAAAATCCAGAAATATCGAATATTTGCAAAGCAAATATTCGATATACCCTCTCAGTCATGCTTGCGCATGACAGCTCTCCCAAAGGGAGAGCCAAGGCGCTTCGCGCAAAACAGGTTCCTCGACAGTTTGAGAGGACGCCGAAGCGTCCTCTTGTGATTCAGATCTCGCGTCTGCCCTCCAGGGCCCGTGCCAGGGTCACCTCGTCGGCATACTCCAGCTGGGAGCCCACACTGATGCCGTAGGCCAGTCTTGTGACCTTCGTCTCCATGGGCCGCAGGAGCCGGGAGATGTACATGGCTGTGGCCTCGCCCTCGGTGTCGGGGTTGGTGGCCATGATGATCTCACGGACGTCCCCCTTCGCCACCCGCTGCAGCAGCTCCTTGACCCGGATATCGTCCTGGGTCACATGGTTCAGGGGGCTGATGACGCCGTGCAGCACATGGTACACGCCGGTAAATTCCCGGCTGCGCTCCATGGCGATGACGTCCTTGGGCTCCGCCACCACGCAGATCAGGCTGTGGTCCCGGCCCTCGTCGTCACAAATGGGGCAAAGCTCCCGGTCTGTCAGATTCTGACACACAGGACAGTGTCTGACGGTTTTCTTGGCGTCCACGATGGCCGCGGCGAATTCCTCCGCATCCTCCAAAGGCAGGCTCAGCACATGGAAGGCCAGTCTCTGGGCGGTCTTGCCGCCGATGCCGGGGAGCCGTGCGAACTGGTCCGCCAAATTTTGCAGGGCCGCAGGAAAAAACTGCATGGTCCCTCCTTAGAACAGACCACCCAGGCCGCCGAAGCCGCCGGTCAGCTTGGCCATGTTGCTCTGGGCATCGGCGTCAGCGGTGCGGAAGGCCTCGTTGACGGCGGCGATGACCATGTCCTGGAGCATCTCCACATCGTCGGGATCCACTGCCTCGGGGTTGATGGTCAGGTTCAGAAGCTCGTGCTTGCCGTTGACCTCTGCGGTGACCATGCCGCCGCCGGACTTGGCGGTGTAGGTCTTGCGCTCCATCTCCTCCTGCATCTGGATCATCTGCTGCTGCATCTTCTGGGCCTGCTTCATCATTGCCTGCTGATTCATGCCGCCGGGCATACCCCGGAATCCACCTCTAGCCATAGTAATTCTCCTTTAAAATGTTTTTCAGAATATGTCCAACCATCGAAGAATCCCTCTCGGCCCCCTCTCAGAGGGGGCTGTCAGCTTTGCTGACTGGGGGAGTGTCCTTCCGTTCGGGGCACACTCCCTCCACCGCTTCGCGGTCCCCCTCCCTCTGCGAGGGAGGCAAGTGTATCTTGGTCAGTTGTTTTTGATTTTGATGATATCGGAATGCTCCCGGCCGAAGGCCATGAGCTGCTCCATCTGTTTGTTCTGTTCCGGCTTTGCCGTCCGGTCCACCACCTTGACGGTGACGGGTCTGCCCAGGATCACGCTGGCCTTTCTCGCCGCCAGATCCCGGATCTCGGGCTTGTCCACCATCTGCGCCACGAAGGCGTTGGCACAGATCAGTCCCACCCGGTTTTCCCGGACACGGCCCCGGATGGGGGCGTTCTCCGTGGCGGTGAAGAAGCCGATCAAAGCCCTCGGCAGCTCCGGCCGCATGGCCGCCGCCAGATCCGCCCAGAATCCGATGGGCGTGTCGTCCTTGGCGCTCTGCTTCGGTGCAGCGGCGGGCTCCGGCGCGTCCGGGTCCGGAGGCGCCTGGTCGTCGTCAATGGGCGGCGGACCGTCGTCGTCCACCGTGTCGGCGGGCTTCGTCTGCTGCACGGGAGCCGCAAGGGCGGGCGCGGCAAAATTGCCGGTCCGCAGCTGCTCCTCCAATTTGGAGATCCGGGCGTTCAGGGCCTCGGCGTCCATCTGCAGGGCCGGGTCGCACAGGTTCATGATGCAAAGCTCCGCGTCCAGCCGCCGGCTGGAGCTGCGGGTAAAGCCCGCGGCGGTGGTTTGCAGCAGTCCGATCATCCGCACCAGCTCTCCCGCGGAGAAGCGGCCGACCAGACTTTTTGCGTCCGCGTCGGAGGCCACGCCCGAGAGCATGGAAATGCCCGATTCCGGGGCCGTTTTCAGGATCATCAGATCCCGGCACAGGCTCGCCAGCTCGTCGATCAGGGCGGCGACGTCCTTGCCGTCGGCGTAGAGCCGGTTGAACAGCTCCAGGGCACCTCTCGTATTTTTGTCCGCTGCGAAAGCCAGCATCTGTCCGCAGGTCTGCTCGCCGGCGATGCCCAGGCACTCATAGACCCGCTGGGCCGTCAGCTCGCCCACCGTCGCGGACGCGCACTGATCGAGAAGGCTCAGGCCGTCGCGCATGCCGCCGTCGGCCAGCCGGGCCAGGACCCGGGCCGCTCCGTCGTCCAGCTCGATGCCCTCCTGATAGGACACATACTGCAGTCTCGCGGCGATATCCTCCGGGGTGATCCGCCGGAAGGAGAACCGCTGGCACCGGCTGAGGATCGTCGCCGGGACCTTGTGCAGCTCCGTGGTCGCCAGGATGAACAGCAGATGCTCCGGCGGCTCCTCGATGATCTTCAGCAGGGCGTTGAAGGCCTCGATGGTCAGCATGTGGACCTCATCGATGATGAAGACCCGCTTTTTCACCGTGGCCGGGGTATAGATGGCCTCGTCCCGCAGCTCCCGGACGTCATCGATCCGGCGGTTGGAGGCCGCGTCCATCTCGTAAACATCCGTGCAGGTGCCGGCGTCAATGGACCGGCAGCTCTCACAGACGTTGCAGGGGTTTCCGTTCTGGGGATTCAGGCAGTTGACGGCCTTCGAAAGGATCTTGGCGCAGCTGGTCTTGCCGGTACCCCGGGAGCCGGTGAACAGATACGCATGGCTCATATGCCCGGACAAAAGCTGCGTCTTCAGCGTCTGCGTCACAGCCCCCTGACCAACCACATCGTCAAAGGTCTGAGGACGATATTTTCTGTATAAGGCTTGGTACACTGGCTCACCTCCGGTTCGACAAATTGAGAATTGATAATTGAGAATGGAGAATTATTCCTTGGATGTCTTTACGATTGCAACCAGCATCTTCTTCACCTGTACACAATCGTCATAAACAGATGCAAACTCATGATTGCTCAGGTAATCCGTTGCGTGGAGAAGGCGAAGCCAATACTCTGCTTCCGCAGCTTACTTGAGTGCAATATTAATCTTTGACAAAAAATCTGCTCTGCTTTGGGCCTGTTGTGCCTCTGCTACATTTGCACCGATGCTTGTACCGCTTCTCAACAACTGCTTGGACAGAACAAATTCCTTCTTTTCAGAGCGCAAATACCGGTAAAGCCTAACGATCCGAATCGCAAATTGAAAACTCTTTTCTTCGACGACATTGGACATAATTCTCAATTCTCCATTCTCAATTATCAATTACGAAAATCGTCTGGCTCATAACAAGATCGCACACCCACATTTGAACGAGCTGAACACCCGGAACCTGAGCAGTTAACTCAAGAACGGCTGCCTCGCGGCACACGGAACGATCCGCTTAGTGCTGCTTGGTTCCCCACCTGACA
>JAFQSI010000150.1 GCA_017409645.1 Oscillospiraceae bacterium
CTGATGCAGTTCCTGCTGCGCTCCCTGGGCATCCCCGCCGTTGTGGGCGACGGCTGGCGGGGCGACATGAAGGAAAGCACCGTGGACCTCTTCAACTACGAGGGCCACGCATGGTGCTTCGTGTATCTGGAGGGCGAATGGGTCCTGTACGATCCCCTGTGGATCAATTGCGGCACCACCGACCGGGATTACATCGCCGAGTGGATCTATCTGGACACCGTGGAATTCGTCACCCCCGCCTATGACGGGGACAACCTGCCCCCCGAGGCCTGGGACAAGCCCAAGGTCTACTACACCGACGGCCGCTGGTACAATTTCGACAACTCCCACCCCAACGGCTACGGCAACTACACCATGCTCGTCAACAACCAGAGCTACAACTTCACCCCCTGCCAGGACGAGCTGGCCCTGGGCCTGGACGGCGGCTATGACGGCTGGTACATCCTCGACGGCGTGAACGACAAGAGCGGCATGCAGCTGGGCGAGGTTTACCGCAACAACTGGCTCAGCTACGGCGAGTATGCGGACGGCAGCTACCTGAATCTGACCTATGCCCACCACAACGGTATGCAGATCGACGGCGCCGTCATGGAATATGACGGTGTGGAGCGCTATATGCACTGCAACACCTCCTTCCCCGTTCTTGCAGATGAGAAGGACTACACCATGCAGTACGGCTGCATGGCATTTAAGCCCGGCTACGTGGGTCCCTTCGTGGCTCCGGGCTGGGGCAGCGCCTACGACACCGATTTCCACATTGTCCAGTGGGAGAGCGACACCCCCGAGGTCTGCACCGTGGATGAAAACGGCATCCTGACCGCCCTGGCCCCCGGCTTCGCCCAGATCCGGCTGACCCTGACCGACCAGGACATGGGGAGCAGCGGCTACTACTGCATCACCCACATCAATGTCTGCGTCTCCGACGAGGTCCGCATCCCCGACTACACGGACCACGCGCCCTGCAGCCACTCCTACGCTTACTCCCACACCGTTCCCGCCACCTGTGAGGACTGGGGCTACGAGGTCCATATCTGTACGCTCTGCGGTGAACGGTTCGAGACCAATACCGATGAACCCTTGGGCCATGACCACAGCATCGTCACCATTACCGTCCCCTCCACCTGCATTTCCATGGGTGAAGCCACTTATGCCTGCACACGCTGCGGCGACAGCTACACCGTGGACCTCCCCATCGATCCCGAGGCCCACGCCTGGGACGGCACCGTCTGCACCCTCTGCGGCGATACCCGCCTGACTCCCTTTGACGATGTTGCAGAGGGCAGCTTCTACGAGGAGGCCGTGGCCTGGGCCGTGGCAAGGGGCGTCACCAACGGCGTATCTGCCACCAGCTTCGATGCCGCCGCCATCTGCAACCGGGCATCCGTGGTCACCTTCCTGTGGCGCGCCGCCGGTTCCCCCGAGCCGAAGTCCATGGACAACCCCTTCACCGATGTGCAGAAGGGCAGCTTCTATGAAAAGGCCGTCCTCTGGGCCGTGGAAGAGGGTATCACCAACGGCATCTCCGACACCCGCTTCGACCCCGCAGGCTCCTGCAACCGGGCGTCCGTGGTCACCTTCCTGTGGCGCGCCGCCGGCGAGCCCGCTCCCGCCGCCGGGGACCTGCCCTTCGCCGATGTCCCCGCCAACGCCTGGTTTGCCGAGCCCGTCCTCTGGGCAGTGCAGGAGGGCGTCACCACCGGTGTCTCTTCCACCCGCTTCGATGCCGCCGGTATCTGCAACCGGGCATCGGTCGTCACCTTCCTGTGGCGGGCCTTCCGCGAGTGATCTGCTCCCGGGCGTGTCAAAAAGCCACTTGCCTCTCCCTCTGGGAGAGGTGGCCGAGCGAAGCGAGGTCGGAGAGGGCCTCCCGATTTTCTGTGAAAATCGGGAAAATCGAATATTTGCGTTGCAAATATTCGATAACCCTCTCAGTCACGCTGACGCGTGACAGCTCTCCCATAGGGAGAGCCAAGGCGCTTTGCGCGTTTTAGGGATTCTTTAACAGTCTGTCGGGCGTGTTGCATTTTGCAGCACGCCCCTTTTTTACGGTCCTCCGGCCTCAACATTCCCCTTCATTTTTCCGGATTCTTTCATGAAACTTATCGTAAAATCGAACAAAATTTGTAAATACCTCTGAAAAATTGACGCGCATACGGTTGCGCACCACCTAACACTTGACAAATCACCGAAAAAGCATTATTCTTAGTCAGGCGGCATCATAGGGTCACTCTGCCCTGGCGCCGCTGACAATGATAACATACAGATTATTGGCAAAAGCAAAGGAGATTCGTTATGCGCAAGAGCGGCATCCTGATGCACATCACCTCCCTGCCGGGCAAATACGGCATCGGCACCATGGGTAAGAGTGCTTTTGATTTCGTGGACTTTCTGCACAAGTCCGGCCAGCAGAGCTGGCAGATCCTTCCGCTGACCCCCACCGGTTACGGTGACTCCCCTTATCAGTCCAATTCCGCCTACGCGGGCAACCCCTACCTGATCGACCTGGAGCTGCTGATCGAAGAGGGTCTGCTGACGGTCGGCGAGGTCGAGAGCCGCGACTGGTGCTGGTCTTCTGACCGGGTCGACTTCGGCCGCCAGTACAACAACAAGCTCGCCGTTCTGCGGCTGGCCTACGAGCGCTTCTCCGGCGGCGCCGATTTCGACGCCTTTATGGCGGAGCAGGCCGCATGGCTGCCCGATTTTGCCCTGTTCATGGCTCTGAAGGGCGAGAACAATTCCGCCGCCTGGTACACCTGGGAGCAGGATCTGAAGTTCCGCAAGCCCGAGGCTCTGGACGCCGCCCGGGCACGTCTGGCCAATGAAATCCGCTTCTACTGCTTTGTCCAGTATACCTTCTTCAAGCAGTGGACCGCCCTGCTGGCCTACGCCCACTCCAAGGGCATCGAGATCATCGGCGATGTGCCCATCTATGTCCCCTACGACTCCGTGGAGGTCTGGACCGAGCCCGGCCTGTTCCAGCTGGACGAGACGCTGACTCCCACCGCCGTGGCAGGCTGCCCCCCCGATGCCTTCTCCGAGGACGGCCAGCTCTGGGGCAACCCCCTGTACAACTGGGACAAGATGAAGAGCATGAACTTCGACTGGTGGGTCCGCCGCATGGCCGCCGCCGGCAAGCTCTACGACGTCATCCGTCTGGACCACTTCCGCGGCTTCGAGGCCTACTGGTCCGTCCCCTACAGCGCCACCACCGCCAAGAGCGGCAAGTGGATCAAGGGACCCGACATGGACTTCGTCAACGCCCTGAAGACCCAGCTCCCCACCGTCCGCTTCATCGCCGAGGATCTGGGCACCTTGACCCAGGAGGTCCTCGATCTTCGTGACAACTCCGGCTATCCCGGCATGAAGGTCCTGGGCTTCGCCTTCGACGGCTGCAAGGAGAACGAGTACCTGCCCCACAACTATCCCACCAATTCCGTCTGCTACACCGGCACCCACGACAACATGACCACCCTCCAGTGGTTCCACACCGCCTCGTATGAGGCTCTGGACTACCTGGTGGAGTATCTGGGTCTGGAGGATGTGGCCGACAAGATGACCCAGAAGGAGCTGGTCTGGAGCCTGATCAAGACCGCCATGGCCTCCGTCTCCGATCTGTGCATCGTCCAGATGCAGGACTACCTGACTCTGGGTGAGGAATCCCGCATGAACTTCCCCGGCACCATGACCACCAACAACTGGACCTGGCGCGCCTGGGACGGCTTCGCCTCCGACGCTCTGGCTGAGCGCATCGCCGCCCTGACCAAGCGCTACGGCCGCGCCCCCAAGACCCCCAAGACCGAAGAGGTCACCGAATAACCAACCTTTGCCATCGTGCAATCATATTTGAAGGAGTTAATCAATGAGCTACGACTGCAAGAACATCCTGTACTGGACTGAGACTCAGCTCAAGTACAAGTACGATGTTACCCTGACCGAGGCTTCCGCCAACGAGCTGCACAATGCCCTGGGCGAAGCCGTCATGATGGCCATCCATGAGAACTGGAGCGCCAGCAAGAAGGCCCGCACCGTCAACCGCAAGGCCTACTACATCTCCGCCGAGTACCTGATCGGCCGCCTGGTCTACAGCAACCTGTTCAACCTGGGCATCCTGGACGAAATGAAGAAGCTCTTCGCCGAGAAGGGCGTGGACCTGGCCATCCTGGAGGACGTCGAGGACGACGCTCTGGGCAACGGCGGTCTGGGCCGCCTGGCTGCCTGCTTCATGGACTCTGCCGCCTCCTGTGACCTGCCCCTGAGCGGCTACGGCCTGCGCTACAAGCACGGCCTGTTCAAGCAGTCCTTCAACGAGAAGGGCGAGCAGTGCCAGGTCGCCGACGACTGGACCGCCCACGGCGATCCCTGGTCCTTCCGCCGGGAGAAGCACACCGTCACCATCAACTTCCCCGACCAGACCGTCAAGGCTGTCCCCTATGACGTCCCCGTCATCGGCTACGGCACCAACAACATCAACACCCTGCGCCTGTGGCAGTGCGAGCCCCTGGTGGATCTGGACTTCGACGCTTTCAACAACCAGAACTACGCCAAGGCTCTGGACGCCAAGAACAAGGCCGAGGACATCACCCGTGTCCTGTACCCCAACGACTCCAACGACGAGGGCAAGCGTCTGCGCATCAAGCAGCAGTATGTGCTGTCCTCCGCCTCCCTGCAGGATATGCTGCGTGTGTTCAAGCTGCACCACAGCGATCTGAACGAGTTCTGCAACTATAACGCCGTTCAGCTCAACGACACCCACCCCGCCATGTCCATCCCCGAGCTGATCCGTCTGCTGATGCTGGAGGGCAAGTCCTTCGAGGAGTCCTTCGCCGTGGCTCAGAAGACCTTCTCCTACACCAACCACACCGTTCTGGGTGAGGCTCTGGAGAAGTGGCCCCTGCACCTGCTGCGCTCCGTCGTGCCCGAGATCGCTTCCATCATCTGCATGATCGACCACAAGCTGCGCCAGGAGCACCCCAACACCGGTCTGTGGATCATCCAGGATGACATCGTCCACATGGCAAACCTCAGCATCTATGTTGGCTCCTACATCAACGGTGTTGCAGAGATCCACTCCAAGATCCTGGTTGACGACGTGTTCAACAAGTGGTACAAGGTCTTCCCTGAGCGCTTCCAGAACAAGACCAACGGCATCACCCCCCGCCGCTGGTTCGGTCTGTGCAACCCCGAGCTGGTTTCCATGGTTCGTGAGAAGGTCGGCTCCGACTTCCTGAAGAATCTGGACGAGATCGGCGCCCTGAAGGGCATGATCGATGACGAGCTCATCGGCCGCTTCAACTACATCAAGCACCAGAAGAAGGAGCAGCTCTGCGCCGTCATCGCTGAGCACGAGGGTGTCCAGCTCAACCCCGACTTCATGTTCGATGTCCAGGTCAAGCGCCTGCACATGTACAAGCGCCAGCTGATGAACGCCATCTCCATCATGGACATCTACTTCCGTCTGAAGGAGGGCCGTCTGCCCGACTTCTACCCCACCTGCTTCATCTTCGGTGCCAAGGCCGCTCCCGGCTATGAGGATGCCAAGAGCGTCATCCGCTACATCAACCGGATCGCCAAGCTGATCAACAACGATCCCGCCGTCAACAGCAAGATGCGGGTCTGCTTCGTCCAGAACTACAACTGCTCCTATGCCGAGCATATCATCCCCGCCGCTGATATCTCCGAGCAGATCTCCCCCGCCGGCCTGGAGGCCTCCGGCACCGGCAACATGAAGCTGATGCTCAACGGTGCTGTCACCCTGGGCACCCTGGACGGCGCCAACGTCGAGATCGCCCAGGAGGCCGGCCACGCCAACGAGTACATCTTCGGCGCCACCGTGGACGACATCAACCTGATCAAGGGCAAGTACCTGGCCAAGAAGTTCTACGATGACCACTCCGACCTGCGCCGTGCTCTGGACACCATGGTCAACGGCACCATTGAGACCGACAGCGGCATCCGCGAGGTCTACAACAAGCTCATCAACTGGGGTCCCTCCTCCGACCAGTACTACCTGCTGAACGACTACAACTCCTACATTGCCGCCAAGCTCCGCGCCAACGCCGAGTACGCCGACCGTCTGAGCTTTGGCCGCAAGTGCCTGATGAATGTGGCCTCCGCCGCCAAGTTCTCCTCCGACCGTACCATCCGCCAGTACGCAAGCGAGATCTGGCACATCGAGCCCACCGTCCGCTAAAGCTTACAAAAAATACCCGTTTCCATCCGGAAACGGGTATTTTTATGAAATTACGGCCTGCCGCAAAAGCGGCAGGCCTTCTCTTTATCCGTAGCGTCCCTCGTTCTCCGGCAGTCTGGGGATGCCCCCGTTCTCGTCGGTCTCCCGGAAGGTGAAGCTGTAGACGATGTGCTCCGGGCGGCTCTCCTGCTCCATTTCCAGGTCTGTCAGGTAGGCCGTGGTCGTGCCCCAGATGGGATGGAACAGCTCCCCCTCGCGCGCCAGTGCCATGATGACCGCCAGGGCATTGAACCGCTGGTTGGCATCCTTTCCGCAGAAGACCCCCCGGCCGTGAAAGACCCGAACCATGGGTGAGAGCCCGGTGTAGTCGTAGCCGCCGCTGTTGTTGGGAACATAGTAGGGGATGCAGTGGGCGCTGATCCGGAACTCCTCGGGATTCTCCGGCCAGGTGAACATCATAAATTTCATTCTATCCATGGTTTTCCACCTCCCGTTTCAGCGCAAAGCCCCGGCGGATCCGCTTCAGTCCCTCACCGCCCAGGATGATCTCCGTCTCATTCCAGCAGCAGCCCAGGTAGCGCTGCTCTGCGCTCCCGGCATGGAGTGTCAGGGTAAAGGGCTCCTGCCCCTCCGCTTCCTCCGCCCCGCCGGCCTGCACCAGCTCGATCTGCCATCCCCCCGCCCCGGGAGTCACCCGCACGGGCTCGCTCTGGCAGAAGGCGCCCTGCAGTCTGCGCCCCTGATTCCGCACCGCCCGGAAGGACAGGACGTTTTTCTCTTCGATGCCATCCCGGAGCACCTGCCAGCCCGAACCTGCGCTCCAGCCCTCCGCGCTCTCAAACACCGGCCGGGACACGGACAGACTGATGCAGAAGCAATCGCTGCCCTTGAGGTATTCCATCTCCGCCGCAGAGCAGCTCAGCCCCGCCCGGTGGAGCACCTGAACAGCCTGGGCGGCCTTACTCTGGCAGCACCAGCCCCCCAGGATCCGGGGGCTGAGGATCCGGACAGAAAACCGGGCAACGGCATTGGCGCAGTCCAGCTCCCGCAGCCCCACCGCCGCCACGGGACTGACGATCTCCACCCGCTCCCCGGCGGGATACTCCTCCCCCGCCGGGATCTGCGCGGCCTCCAGCAGCGCTCTCAGCTCCTCCAGGAGTCCGTAGACCATGGTTCCTCCCGTCCTTTCTCCACGCACATGGCCCAGGTGTAGGCAGGGCCGTCATTTCCGGTGATCCGCTGGGCGGAGCGGACGATGTAGTCCCTGCCCTCCACGGTCAACGCCTGATCCTCCCGAAGCTCCGGCTCCACCGGGCCGATATAAATGTATCGCTTGCCATTCTCCACACCCAGCACCCCCGGAGTCCGCTCCGCCAGCCGTTCCAGCTTCCCGGTCACCGGCTGGAACAGGGCGCGCACCTGCCGCCCCTCCACCCGGAGCTCCATGCCGTGCTGCATCAGCAGCTTTTCCACCATTTTCCGCATCTTATACCCCCAGAAATGCAAAGCTGTCCCGGACATAGGGCATCATCAGCAGCTCCGCCTGCCCCCGCAGGCATTTGGCCGCCGCGGAGGGCTCGCCCCGCTGGATGGTCAGCTCCCCGGCGGTGAAGCGCTCGGGGCTGTCATCACTCTCGGACATCGCCGCCAGCGCCAGCAGGCTCCCGGCGGCGATGAAGTCCGCCCGCAGATCCTCGGGCATCAGTCCGCTGCGCAGCCGCCCCTCCAGATTGGTCTTCGCGACCCGGCAGAGCATCCGCAGCAGGGCATCCTGCTCCTGGCTGAGCTTCCCCGCCATCAGCAGCGCCTGGGCATAGATCTGCTCCGTCAGGCTCATACGGTCAGAACCTTGGCTGCGCCGTCACAGATCTTGCCGAAGCCGCAGATGGCAGTGATGGCCGCCCGCTCAAGCTGCCGGTCGATGAGCTTGTCGTATTCCACCAGCACATCCCCGGCGCGCACCAGCTCCAGGGCATAGCGGCTGTCGATGCCGATGATGGTGTCGTCGTCCACGGCGGAGGTGCGGTGGAGCTGGGCACCCAGAGGGGTGGCCAGGATGCCGGTGCCCTGGAAATTCAGCCCCGTCAGGGGATTCTGCAGCTCGGGGATCTTCAGCAGCCGGGTCATCATGCCGCTGCCCATGATCATGCCGTTCATGGTGTAGGGGTCAAATTCGCCCCAGAACTCCACAAGCTGATCGTAGCCCAGCTCCCCGCTTTGGCCGGAGATGGGCGCGCTGCCCACCTGATACGCTTCAGCTGCGTTGTCGTTGCCGTCGCCGTTCATCAGGACGGAAATGGCGTCCTTGAGCTGCATTTTCTGGATGTAGCTGCCGATCTGGCGCAGCATCACGGAGAACAGATCCAGCTTCTGGAACCGGACGGCCTCATAGCTGGCGATGAGCATTCTGCCCCGCTTGCTCAGGCTGATGAGGTTGTCCCGGGTGCGCACCTTGGTGGCAGGGATTGCCGCGCCCTCCGCCACGGCAGCGAGAGATGCCTCCTGCTCCTCCATCTCGGCGTAGATGGAGCGGTAGTCCATGGCGTCGATGACGGTGGTAGTGGCGGTGATGGCAGGGAGGATGTCATTCTCCTCCATGCCCTGGCGGACGGTGCGGGCGATGTACTCGGGGAACAGCACGGCAGAATCGGTGGTGCGGAAGAATTTCTCCACCCCGGAGGAGCCGGGGCCCTTGACCTTGATGCCGAAGCGGCGGAGCTGCCGCTGGAAGGCGTCGGTCTTCTCCAGAGAGGTGCCCCGGTAGTTCTCGCTGGGATCCAGCCCCTCCAGCACCTGGCTGAAGCTCTTGCCGGACTGACGGTACATGCCCTTTTCCAGTCTGATGTTGTCGTATGCCATTTTGATTTCCTCCTTACAGCATGATGATAGCGGTTCCGGCGTTTTCGTCCACGCTGACCACCAGATATTCTCTGCCCGCGCCGTTCTTCACACCGCCGCTGCCGTCGGCGCACAGGTTTACATAACCCAGGTTCACAGCACCGGTGACCTTCACCTCGGCAAAGCCCGCCACCTGCACAGCGGCATGGTTCCCCCGGACATGCTCCACAACGCCGCAGAGCTTGTCCCCGGAGGCGCAGGGCGCGACCTTCCCATTGCCGCTGACCCTGCAAACCTGCCCGGCCACACAGCCCTCCTGAGCAAAGGTCACCGCGAGTCTGCCGATCTCCTCAAAAGAAACGTTCATTGATTTTCCCTCCATAAAAATTGTATATTTTTCGGATAACTCCGAAAAATCCCAAGCGAGCCTCCCCTCGAGGGGAGGTGGGCAGGTTACAATACGAAGTGCAACACCCAAAATAAAATAAGACAATATGCGAACCTTAGTGTAAAATGTAGTTGCGACACAAACAAACTACACGGAGGTAAGCATATTGTCCTACACTCATTTTACACTAGAAGAAAGA
>JAFQSI010000151.1 GCA_017409645.1 Oscillospiraceae bacterium
CAGCAGCTGCGCACCGCAGGCTTCCCGGCGGTGGCCGTCTCCGTGAACAAATGGGAGTACGACTCCATCGAGACGCTGAACAACTGGATCGCCCTGCTCAGTGAGATTTTCCCGGACAACGACCGGACCGCCATCGTGGAGGAATACTCCGACCGGATCTACGCCCTGGTCCGGGAGCGGGTGGCCGACATCCCCGATGAAGACCGGGAGCGGGTGCTGTTTCTGTACCAGTACAGCGAGACGAACCTTCTGACCTCCGGCGGGAAATTCTTCGGCCAGTGGTGGGCCGATGCCATCGGCGCGGTCAACGTGGCCGGAGAGCTGACCACCGACAATTCCGTGGCTGTCAGCATGGAGCAGATCTACGGCTGGGATCCGGAGCTGATCTTCATCACCAATTTCACCACCGCGGGACCCGAGGACCTCTACGGCAATACCGTGGGCACCTATGACTGGAGCGGCATCGCGGCGGTGGAGCAGCAGCGGGTGTACAAGATGCCACTGGGCATGTACCGCAGCTATACCCCCGGCGTGGACACCCCCATCACCCTGCTGTGGCTGGCCAAGACCGCATACCCGGAGCTGTTCGGGGACATCGACATCATCGCCGAAACCAAGGCCTACTACCAGGAGGTCTTCGGCATCGAGCTGCGTGACGACCAGGCCGCCGCGATCTTTACCCCCGCCGCCGACGCCGGCGCGGGCTTCTGAGAGGAGAATGAACCATGAGCCTGAATCAGACACCCTCCGGTGAGCGGATCCACATCGGCTTTTTCGGACGGCGCAACGCGGGAAAATCCAGCGTGGTCAACGCCGTCACGGGCCAGGATCTGGCGGTGGTATCCGATGTGAAGGGCACCACCACGGACCCGGTCCGCAAGGCCATGGAGCTGCTGCCCATGGGCCCGGTGATGATCACCGACACCCCGGGCTACGATGACGAAGGCGCCCTGGGCGCTCTGCGGGTCCGCAGGACCCGCCAGGAGCTGAACCGGACGGACATCGCCGTGCTGGTGACAGACGCGACCCAGGCCCTGACGGAGGAGGACCGGGAGCTGCTGGCCCTGTTCCGGGAGAAGGGGCTGCCCCATCTTCTGGTCCGGAACAAATCCGACCTGCTTCCGGCGGTGCCGGAGGCCGCTCCGGGGGAGATCTATGTCAGCGCCCTGACCGGCGCGGGGATCCACGAGCTGAAGGAGCGGCTGGCCCGGCTGCAGAAGACCGGCCCTCAGCGGCACATCATTGCCGACAAGCTTTCCCCCGGCGCGCTGGCCGTGCTGGTGGTGCCCATCGACAAGGCGGCCCCCAAGGGGCGGCTGATCCTGCCCCAGCAGCAGACCATCCGGGACATCCTGGATGCGGGAGCCTCGGCCCTGGTGGTCCGGGATTCCGAGCTGGCACAGACCCTCGCCTCCCTGGGCCGGACGCCGGACATCGTCATCACCGACAGCCAGGTCTTCGGAGCCGTTTCCAAGATCGTCCCCCGTGAGGTCCCCCTGACCTCCTTCTCCATCCTGATGGCCCGGTACAAGGGCCTGCTGGAGGCGGCCGTCCGGGGCACCGAAGCGGCGGAGCGGCTGCGCGACGGGGACCGGATCCTCATCGCCGAGGGCTGCACCCACCACCGCCAGTGCGGCGACATCGGCACGGAGAAGCTGCCCGCCTGGCTGCGCCGGTACACGGGCAAAGCGCTTCAATTCACCGCCTGCTCCGGCGCGGAATTCCCGGAGGATCTGAGCCCCTACGCCCTGGTGGTCCACTGCGGCGGCTGTATGCTCGGCGAGCGGGAGGTCCTGTACCGGATGAAATGCGCCGCGGACCAGGGCGTGCCCATCACCAATTACGGCACCCTGATCGCCCGGATGAACGGGATCCTCAGCCGCAGTCTGGAGATCTTCCCGGAGCTGGGATGACGCTTTTGCCCAACAAAAAACGGCAGCTTACGTGCATCTGTCAAGGAAAAGTAGACACTAAAAAACCATAGCATTAGAAGCCCAGTTCGGTCTTGTACTGAACTGGGCTTTTATAGCCCAGGGCGGCCGCAGGCCGCCTGTTATTGAAGTAATATACATACTCATCAAGAAG
>JAFQSI010000018.1 GCA_017409645.1 Oscillospiraceae bacterium
CCATGATCGAAAACTACAGACCCAGACTGAATCTATATGAGACCCAGAGCGCCATCGGCTTCATCAAGCAGACCTTCCAGTTCGAGCTTTCCCGGCGGCTGCATCTGATGCGGGCCACCGCGCCCCTCTTCGTCGACCCGGCCACGGGACTGAACGACGACCTGAGCGGCATCGAGCGGCCCGTCGCCTTTGACATCCCCGGCGTGCCCGGGGTGGAATGCGCCCAGGTGGTCCATTCCCTGGCAAAATGGAAGCGGCAGGCTCTGGGGGAATACGGCTTCCAGCCCGACACGGGCCTGTGGACCGACATGAACGCCATCCGCCGGGACGAGGAGCCCGACGCCCTCCACTCCATCTACGTGGACCAGTGGGACTGGGAAAAGGTCATCACCGCGGACATGCGGACCCTCGACGAGCTGAAGCGGACGGTGACGGACATCGTCGATGCCATCTGCTCCACCCTCTCGGCTGTCAAGTGTATGTACCCCCAGATCCGGGTCCACCTGCACCGGGAGGTCAGCTTCGTCACCGCCCAGGAGCTGGAGGATCTCTACCCCGACTTCACCGGCAAGGAGCGGGAGAATGCCTATGTCAAGGACCACCCCACCACCTTCATCATCGGCATCGGCTGCAAGCTCAAGAGCGGCAAGCCCCACGACGGCCGTGCCCCGGACTATGACGACTGGACCCTCAACGGCGACCTGATGTTCTGGGACGAGACGCTCCAGCAGGCCGTGGAGCTGAGTTCCATGGGCATCCGGGTGGACGCCGCCGCCATGCGCAGCCAGTGCGCCGCGCTGAACTGCGAAAACCGTCTGGCCCTCCCCTTCCACCGGGGCGTGCTGAACGGGACTCTCCCCTTAAGCATGGGCGGCGGCATCGGCCAGAGCCGTCTGTGCATGCTGCTTCTCGGCAAGGCCCACATCGGCGAGGTCCAGGTCAGCCTCTGGCCCAAAGAAATGCGGGAGGAGTGCGCGAAGAAGAACATCGTACTGCTGTAATGATATATTGCAGGCGCAATATGATATACGGCTGCGCCGTATGATATATTTTCTACGAAAATATGATATAATCGCCGCTTCAAAGGAAGCGGCGATTATTGATAAAACCCGCTTTGCAAATGCAAAGCGGGTTTTATCATGGAGCTAGTGACCTGACTCGAACAGGCGACCTTCTCATTACGAGTGAGATGCACTACCGACTGTGCTACACTAGCAGACCCTTGAATTATATCAGGAAACTCCGGAAAAGTCAATGGGTATTTTCCAATTCCTTCTGGATGAAGGCATTGACGTCCTTCGGCTCCAGGCTGAAGACCTGGGCGAATTCCGCATTCAGGAGCTTCTGGGCATCGGTCAGGAAGTTTTCGTCCGACTGGTGGAACTTCCGGCCTGCTGCGAGCTGGGCCTTTTTGTGGCGCAGGAGGGCGCCGATCATGCCCATGAGAGCTTCCCGGTCGCCGGAATTGATCAGCTCCCGGAAGCGGAGCTTGCGCTGGTTCTCATCGGCGATCCAGGGGTAATTCCGGACCTCCTCCGAATGAAGCAGGGCCAGCAGCTCCTCCCGGGGCAGCAGGGGCCGCAGCTTGGCCACGGCGGTCTCGTTCTCCACCGGAACATAGAATTTCGCGCCGGGCTGCTCCACCGGCTCCAGAACGTAGTACTTCGCCCGCGCCTTGCCGAAGCGCATGGACTCCACCCCGGTGATCCGGCACACGCCGTGGATGCCGTAGAGGACCCTTTTTCCGATCTCGTACATGTAAATCCCTCCCGGATCAGATGTTTTTCTATATTTTAGCATCTTTTCCCGGGGAATTCATGTGGTGAAATTGGACAATTTTCCATTTACCGAGGGGCCCTTCCCTGCGCAGAAAAGCCCCGGACTTGCGTCCGGGGCTGGATCGTCGGATCAGACCGTTTCGATCTTGATGGTGTTGGTGTTGCCGCCGCCGCGGGAGACGGGGCCGCCGGTGATGATGACGTTGGAGCCCTTGGTGAGCTTCAGGACCTCCTGGGCCTTCATCTTGGCGAAGTAGAACATGACATCCATATTGGGGAACTCGTCAGCCAGGACGGGGTTGACGCCCCAGCTCATGGACAGACGGCGCCAGATTTTGGGATCGGTGGTCATGCCCACGATATCCACGGGGGTACGGAACCGGGAGACGAGCATGGCGGTCTTGCCGGAGACGGAGCAGACCACAACGGCCTTGGCGTCCACATCCACGGCCATGGAGCAGACGGCGTGGGAGATCTTGTCCAGATTGTCCTTGCCGTTGAACTCGATGTTGCGGAACTTGGTGACGTAGTCGTTATGCTCCTCGGTGTACTCGGCGATCTCAGCCATGGTGCGCACGGCCTCCACGGGGTACTTGCCTGCGGCGGACTCGCCGGAGAGCATGATGCAGCTGGTGCCCTCGTAGACGGCGTTGGCCACGTCGGAGATCTCCGCACGGGTGGGACGGGGATTGTGGATCATGGACTCGAGCATCTCGGTGGCGGTGATGACGCGCTTGCCCAGCATGCGGCAGGTCCTGCTCAGACGCTTCTGGACGTCGGGCAGCTGGACGAAGGGGATCTCCACGCCCAGGTCGCCGCGGGCGATCATGATGCCGCCGGCCACCTTGCAGATGTCCTCCACATTGTCCACGCCGGCCTGGTTCTCGATCTTGGCGATGATCTCGATGTCCTCGCCGCCGTTGGCGTCCAGCAGGTCCCGGATGTCCTGGACATCCTGACGGGTGGAGACGAAGGAGGCCGCCACGAAATCGACGCCATGCTCGATGCCGAACAGCAGATCAGCCTTGTCCTGCTCGCTCAGGTAGGGACCGGACATGACCTTGTTGGGGAAGCTCATGCTCTTGCGGTTGGACATCTCGCCGCCGACCTCGCACTTGCAGATGATGTCGTGGCCGTCGATCTCCTCCACCCGGAACTTGACCATGCCGTTGCAGACGGTGATCTCGCCGCCGGGGGCCATCTCGTTGTGCAGGTTTGCATAATTGACAGAGACACGGTTCTCGTCGCCCTCACAATCGTCGGTGGTAAAGGTGAAGACCTGACCGGCCTTGACGGTGACCTTGCCGCTGGCAAAGGTCTTAATCCGGTACTCAGGACCCTTGGTATCGAGCAGGATGGCAAGGGGCAGGTTCAGCTTCTCGCGGACCCGCTTGATCAGCTCGATCTTCTTCTCATGCTCGGGATGGGTGCCGTGGGAGAAATTCAGCCGGGCCACGTTCATGCCGGCCAGACACATTTGAGTCAGGACCTCCTCATTCTCGCTGGCGGGGCCGATGGTGCAGATGATCTTGGTTTTACGCATGGTGGGTCATCCTCCGTTAGTTGTTGATTATGAGACTATTGTATTTGGTAAATACGGAAAAGTCAATTGACATATCCTGCCATCAGAATAGTCCAAAACTGCTCATCGCCATGACCCACAGGAAGAAGGTGGGCAGACAACAGACCGTGGTGAAGATGACCATCTGACCAGCCAGCTCCGGGTCCGCGTCCATGCTGACCGCCAGCGGATAGCTGGAAACGGCGGTGGGGGCAGCAAACAGAAGGAAAATGGCGCAAAGCTCCGGTCCCCGGAAGCCCAGCACCACGGCGCCCATGACAAAGACCGCCGGGATCAGCAGCAGACGGGTGACGATGCCAAGCATCAGAGGGCGGCGGTTGCGGCCGATGGCTCCCACATCCAGGCTGACGCCCAGGCTCAGAAAGCTCAGCGGCGTGGCCATCCCCGCCAGATCGAAGCAGACGTCCTCGGCCATGGCGGGAAGTTCCAGGGATACCAGCTTCATCGCCAGGGCGATGACCGCCGCCTGGACGATGGAATTTTTGCAGATGGACTTGAAGAGCTTGCCGGGAGATGCGGTGGAATTCCGGCCGATCTCCAGCAGGATCACCGCCAGCGCGTTGAAGAAGGGCACAGCGAAGGCGCCCATGAGCATGACGATGCCGATGTTGCCCTCGCCATAGATGCTCTCGGCCACGGCGGAGCCGAAGAGGATGTAGTTGGGCCGCAGCAGGGCCTGACCCATGGCAGCCGCCCTGGGGGGCTCGTGCATGAGCTTCGGCAGCACCAGCATGCCGAAGAGGAACAGCAGGAACAGTCCCGCGGCACCGTAGAGGAAATAGCCCGCGCCGTTGAATTGTGCAAAATCCGTGGTATAGATGTTCTTGAACATCAGCAAGGGCATGCAGACCTTGCTGACGATCTGGTCCACCTTTTTCATGGTGGGCCGGTCGGTGACATTGGCGACGCGCATGAGAACGCCCACGGCCATCATCAGCGCCATGGGGACCACCACCCGGGCCGCCATCAGAAAGCTGTTCATTTCGATCACTTCAGTCTCAAAAGCTGTCGTTATTGTACGATTTCAGCGGCTGTTTGTCAATCGATTCCGGGGGATCTCATCGGGAATGGGCTTGGTGATGCCGGTCCTGCGCGCCCTGTCCAGTCCGCCCGCCATATGACCGCCGGGGTCGTTGGCGAATTTCGCCCGACGGAGGATGTCCTCCCCGAACCGATCCCGCAGGGCATCCACCGTCTCGTCCAGGCGCATTTTCCGCTCGTACTGCTGCGGCGTCATGCCGGAAAAGAGGTCGTACTGCTGGTAGGGCCGGTCGGAAAGCTGGGTGATCTGGACCCCCACCTGCCGCAGGGGCGTTTTGCGGTCCCACATCTCATCGAAGACCCGGACCGCCTGCCGGTACAGCTCCCGGGTGATGTTGGTGGCGCAGCTGAGCCTGGACTGGTGGGAAAAATACCGGAACTCGTTGGTCCGCAGGTGGACGGTGATGCAGGAGCCGTACTTCCCCTCCCGGCGCATCCGCATGGCCGCCGTCTCCATCAGACTCAGGAGGACCTGATGGGCCTCCTCGGCGGAGGTCACATCCTTTGCGGTGGTCACGGAGTTGCCGAAGCCCTTGGCCTCCGCCGGTTCCGGGGTCACCAGCTCTGCGTTGCGGCCGTTGGCGTAGTGCCAGATGGTTTCCCCGTGCTTGCCCAGCTTCCGGCGCAGGAGGGCCGGATCCGCCTTCGCCAGGTCGCCGATGGTACAGATGCCCAGCAGGCGCAATTTCCGCTCCGTGGCCCCGCCCACCAGAAACAGGTCCCGGACCGGCAGGGGCCACATCTTCGCCGCCACCTCCTCGGGAAAGAGGGTATGGACCTTGTTGGGCTTTTCGAAATCCCCCGCCATTTTCGCCAGGAGCTTGTTGGAGGAGATGCCCACGTTGACGGTGAAGCCCAGCTCGTCTAGGACCTTCCGGCGCAATGCGTCCGCCGCGATGACCGGCGGGCCGAAGAGCCGCGCCGTGCCCGTCATATCCACCCAGGCTTCGTCGATGGAATACTGCTCCACCACGGGGCTGAAGGTCCGCAGCACCTCCACGAAATGGCGGCTGCACTCAACATAGAGGGAATAGTCCGGCTCCACGATCTTCAGGTCCGGGCATTTCTCCAGGGCCTGAAAGAGGGGCTCCCCCGTCTGGATGCCGAATTTTTTCGCCGGAGCGGACTTGGCCAGGATGATGGAGTGGCGGGATTCCCTGTCTCCTGCCACCACCGAGGGCACCGTCCGCAGATCCAGCGCCTCCCCCAGCACCTTGACCCGGTAAGCCGCAGACCAGCTCAGAAACGCCGAATTGGCGTCCACGTGAAAAATCACCCGCTCCGCCATCACAGGATCCTCCGGAACAGGCACCAGCAGTGGCTGCGGATGGTGTATTTCAGCTCGAAAAGCCACTCCTTCCCCTCCACGACGGCCTTGCACAGGAAAATATGGGCCTCGATGCCCACATATTGGATCTTGCGGGTGGA